>CAYIRV010000009.1:0-15834 GCA_964365865.1 uncultured Thermodesulfobacteriota bacterium
GGGGGCGCTGTGCAGGGCATCATCGGGGCAATCGGCTTCTGGGCCGTGGGGCTGGGCTCGCCCGTGCTCTGGGGCTTCATGATGTTCATGTTTTCATTCCTGCCTACAGTGGGCACCGTGCTTATATGGGGCCCTGGCGTAATATACCTCCTTATCGCGGGCTATTATGTCAAGGCACTCGTGCTCCTCATCTGGGGCGTCTTCATCATAGGGCTTGCGGACAATATCTTAAGGCCCGTGATAGTAAGCGGGAGGACGAGCCAACACCCGCTGCTCCTGTTCTTCTGCATACTCGGGGCAGTGAATGTGTTCGGCCTCATAGGCATAATAGCAGGGCCGATAATACTCTCCGCCGCCCAGTGCGTGTTTGAGATTTACATGGAAAGGATTAAGGCCAAAGACTCGGAGGCAGAAGGCCCGGCAGGGCCATAGCGCAACAGACTGCTCAAAAAGTTCCCGACCCACGCCACTTGGCGTGGGTGCCCCGAAGATGTCGAGGAGCGAGGAATGAGGCGTGGTTTTCGCTACGCCGCAGATGGGATTTTTTCAGCAGTCTGTTAAGACCAATATGGAGGAATACTACAACAACGAAGCGCGGCCCGCTTACAAGCCCGGGGTTATCCTGCCCGCGGTTCTTTTTGTCATAACCATATTCACCACAGCCGTTGCGGGCGCGCTCTATCAGGGCGCGGACATACTAAAGAACCCCTACGACATCGTCAAGGGCATCCCTTTCTCGGCCTCGCTCATATTTATACTCGGCACGCATGAACTCGGCCATTTTCTGGCCTCAAAGAGGCACGGCGTTTACACCACGCTCCCGCTCTTCATACCCGGGCCTCCCATACCGCCCATGATAGGCACATTCGGGGCCGTCATAAAGATGAAGTCCCCGATTACCACAAAGAACGCGCTCGTTGACATAGGCTCGGCAGGCCCTCTTTCAGGGTTCATCGCCGCATTGTTCGTCACCGCGCTCGGCCTCGGTTACTCCACCGTTGTCCCCAAGGCAACGGCGGAAGGGGCATTGGGCCTCGGCTCATCCATAATCTTCCATGCGCTTTCTTATCTTGTCGTAGGGCCTATGGCCGAGGGTTACGATGTCATACTCCACCCTGTCGCGTTCGCGGGCTGGATAGGGTTTTTCGTAACAGCCATGAACCTTCTCCCCATAGGCCAGCTCGACGGCGGGCACATAATCTACGCGCTCATCGGAGCGCGGCACAGGTTTTTTTCCATCGGTATGATAGCCGTCCTCGTGCTCCTCGGCATATTCACATGGAACGGCTGGTTCATGTGGGCATTGCTCATCACCGTCATAGGCATGTGGCATCCGCCTGTCGAGGACAGGCATTTGCCCATGGACACACGGAGAAAGCTCACCTGCGCCGCGTCAATAGCCGTATTTGTGTTGACTTTCATGCCAACGCCATTTTATATTATCGGCTGATGGAGAGATAAAATATGAAGGTATTCAACGAAGACGAGCTTAAAAAATACGACGGGAGCGCCAAGGGAGGCTCCATTTACATAGCCTTCAAGGACAAGGTCTATGATGTCACAAAGAGCCCGCTTTTCATAGAAGGCATGCACTTCGAGCACTACGCCGGGTGCGACTTAACCGACTATATCGCCGACGCCCCGCACGGCGAAGAGGTTATTGCAGAGCTTAAGGTCGTCGGCGAATACAAGAAGTAGCGGGCTCAAAAAACCCGATGCGTCAACTTGCCTTTTACGCCTTTGCCCTGCCCCCGCGGCACGAGCGGGACAATCCCGCATGATGCTCATTGTCTTAGGCTGCGGCACATCAACCGGTGTGCCTGTCATCGGCTGCAGGTGCGGCGTATGCTCATCCCCAAACCCTAAAAACAAACGCACGCGCGCGTCCATCCTCGTCCAAACGCGGGGCAAGAACATCCTCATAGACACATCAACGGATTTGAGGGCGCAAGCGCTCTCAAACTGCATAGAACGGATTGACTATGTCCTTTACACCCACCCGCACGCAGACCATGTCCACGGCATAGATGATCTAAGGTCGTTCAACATGGCCCAAGCCGGCGCGTCCATACCGTGCTACGGAAATAGCTACACCATGGAAAGGCTTGAATCCATGTTCCCCTACATCTTCAGGGAAAAGGGGGCCGAAAACTGGAGGCCGAACCTTTCCACCAATGCAGTTGACTCGGTCTTTTCTCTTTCCGACATCGAGGTCATGCCCATAGAGATACTTCACGGAGCCGCGTCAATCCTCGGATACCGGATTGACGGCGCGGCCTATATTACAGACATCAGCGCCATCCCGCCTGAATCAATGGAAAAACTAAAGGGACTTAATCTCCTCATCATAGGCGCGCTCAGACACCAGCCGCACCCAACGCATCTCAGCATACCGCAGGCAATAGAAATATCCGAAAGACTGCGCCCCGAAAGAACTCTGCTAACACACCTCGGGCACAGCATAGATTATGAAAAGGACGGCGCCATGCTCCCGGCAGGAGTGGAGCTTGCCTATGACGGAATGGTGATTGAACTTGAAGGAGGGTTAGCTTCCTAGTGTGGGCACAGCCCACCAAAAAGCTGCTCGTTGAAGGGAACTGCGGGCACTGCCCGCCTAACGGACTTGCGTGCCTAAATGAATTTTACTTTCCATTTTTCTTCCCTAAGTCGCTGTGAATTAAATCGTTTACCGAATCCGTGCCGGTTCTCTTGAGTAGATTACCAACTTGCATATCAGCCCTAACACCGAAGTCGCGGTTATATTGTTTTTCGAGGGTTTTAACGAGTTTGTCATCACGAGTGTCTCTTAGACGGCCGTCTTGATTGCGTGAGCGATAGCCTTTCATGCCATCCGCATCTTTTGCCAAAACAGCCTTGGAACGGCGTGCTCTTTCCGGTTCAATGCTGATTTTCAAGCCAACTATATGAAGTAGATTGAAAACGCTTTTTAGCTCAGGATTGCCTTTTTTGGAAAGCATGCGATAAAGGCTTTCCCGGTTTATATGCGCCTTTTTTGCGATTGCAGACATACCGCCGTGAGCCTGAGCCACATTCCGCATTGCCAAAAGAAACACTTCCTTGTCCCCGTCCTCGATAGCCGCATTAAGATAGACGGCGGCCTCAACCGGATCTTTTAACGCCTCGATCAGGTCTTCCTGATAACTCGTGATTTTTTTAGTCATGCTTCCCTCTCGTTTTAAAATCTTTCCAATAGGTCTTTGCCTGTAAGATGTCTTTCCCCTGTGTTGATTTATCGCCTCCCAGCAGCAGCAAAACTACCGTCTTTCCGTTCAGCGCGTAGTAAACCCTGTACCCCGGACCGTAATCTATCTTTAATTCATATACCCCTTCGCCAACATGGCGGTTCTTGCCTAAATTACCGAGCCTTACTCTATCCAGTCTTATGCGAATTTTTGCCCTTGCAACGTTATCTAACCCGTCCACCCATTCCTTGAACGGCTTCTTGTCGGTTGCCGTCAGGTAATACTCGATAGTAAACGGATAAGTTTCCATCAGTTTTATTGTAGCTTATAAGTTACATGGAATCAAGCTTTTTCTATGCTTCTTATCCGCTTAAAACATCCTTATTGTCTCACCTCTCCCCCATTGCCTTTTCGAGGCTTGCCTCTGCTGTCTTATAATCCGTAAGCGCCTGTATGTGCGCGGCCTTGGCGTTTATGTAAGCGGCGGCCGCGTCCGTTATCTCGATGGGGTTTCCGACCCCTTCCTCATACCTGCCGTTGGCAAGTTCGAGATTTTCCTCTGCCTGCTTTTCCGCGAGCGCTGTCGAGGATATGCGCGCCTCAGCCTCATTAAGGCTTAGGTGCGCCTCCGTAACATCGAGTATGACATTCTGCCTCATAAGCTCCTCGTTAGCGGCCGCGGCCATGTAATCGGCCCTCGATTCCTCGGCCTGATGGCCTGAAAGCCATCCGGTGAAAAGCGGCACGGTAAATGTAACGCCGATATTCCATTCATTATTCAGAGGCGTCTCCTCCCCTTGAAAGCCGTAAGACGCGTTTCCGTTGAGCGCGGGATAGTAATTCTTCCTTGAAAGCTCTATGCCAGTGCCTGCCGACATCTTCTTGTAAACCGCGGCCTTTAAATCCGGCCTGTTTGCAAATGCCTTTGAAAGGGCCGCATCGAGGCTTATGTCGTATTTTTCATAGGCAAGATTGTCCTTAATGGAATACTCAGGCGCAACAGGCACGCCCATGGCCCTGTTCAACGCGGCCCGGCCAAGCCGAATCCGGTTTTCAGCCTTTATCAGGCTGACCTTGGCATTGCTCAGGTCAACCTCTGCGCGCGTTACATCGAACTTAGGCTTTGCCCCTGCCTCATAAAAGCCCTTTGCCTGCTCAAGGTGCTTTTCAAATTGTCTGAGCGCCTCGTCCGCGGCCTCAAGGTTCTTCTTTGACTGTAAAAGCCCGTAATACGCCTGCTTTACATTGAATACAGCCTGTAGCCGGGCGTTTTCGAGGTCAGAGGCGAATGAGCCTAAATTATGCTTTGTTACGCTTACCTGCAGAGACCTTTTGCCGAAGTCGTATATGTTCTGCTTAAGGGACACTGCGGCGGAATAACTGTTGGAATCCGTTGGCGCCGGAATACTTGCGCCTGAGCCTGAATGGGATTTTTTGTAGCCTGAGGAAAGCTCTATCTGAGGGTAATAGCCGGCCTCTGCCTGACCGACCCTGCTTTCCGCGGCGCGGAGACTCCCTGCGGCCGCTGAAAGAGCCGGCTGGTTTGCGAGGGCTATTTCCACGCACCTTTGAAGGCTGAGGACTTCGCCTTTTTCTATTGGGCCTTGAGGCGCCTCCGCGGCCAGAGCCCCTCTGCTCAAAACAACAAGAAGCAAAACAATAATCGCTGAAAGATTGGACACCCGCATATTTCATCCCCCTCACCCCCCGCTTACTACCTGCGGGGGCAGGCTTCGCCCTCTCCCCTTGGGGAGAGGGGGTTCAATGGAGCTTCATTCGCGCCTGAGCGCCTCTATAGGCTCAAGGAGCGACGCCTTATACGCTGGATAGAACCCGAAGAATATGCCCACAAACCCCGAAAAGCAGAATGCAAGGACTATTGAAGGCGCGGATACTATGGCGGGCCATCCAGCGACAACGGACAGAAGCCTTGAGCCTGACACGCCTATGATGATGCCCAAGACCCCGCCGATTATGGAAAGCGTCATTGCCTCCACTATGAACTGGAGCCTTATGTCCCATGTCTTTGCGCCCACCGCCATCCTTATGCCTATCTCCCTCGTCCTCTCCGTTACGGACACGAGCATTATGTTCATTATGCCTATGCCGCCCACGAGAAGGGATACGGAGGCCACTGCCCCGAGGAGGAGCGTCATGACCTTCGCGGCCTGGTCCGCGGCCTGCATCATCTGGGTCAGGTTCCTCACCGTGAAGTCGTCCTCCTGCCTCGGGCCGATGTGGTGCCTCTGCCTCAACAGCTCCGTAATCTGCTTTTCCGCCGAAGGCATGTCTTCAGCGCCCTTTGCCTTTACCATGATAATCCTCACCATGCCCGGAAACGCGGCGCCGAACAGCATCTTCTGCGAGGTGGTTACAGGCACTAATATGGTATCGTCCTGGTCCTGTCCCATAGGGGACTGGCCTTTTATCTCAAGTACCCCTAAGACGGTGAACGGTATCTTCTTTATCCTTATGACCTTTCCTACAGGGTCTTCCCCTCCGAAGAGGTTGTCAACCACGGTCTGGCCGAGGAGCGCCACCTTAGTGGAGTTCCTTATGTCCTCTTCCGTAAAGGGCCTTCCACTCGCAATCGGCCAGTCCTTTATCTCCAACATGGCCGATGTCGTGCCTGAAACGGCCGTTGACCAGTTCTGGCTGCCATAGACCGCCTGTGCCACTCCGCCGTGCATAGGCGCGGCAAAGGACACGGCCGGGGATTCCCTGAGTATGGCCTCGACATCGGATGAAGAGAGCGTGGCCTGAGTGCCTGCGCCCATCCTCACGCCCCCGGATGAAGTCGCGCCCGGAAGCACGATGAGGAGGTTGCTGCCCATACTCGATATCTGCTCGCCTATCTTCTGGCGCGCCCCTGTGCCCACCGCGAGCATGGTAATCACGGCCCCTACGCCTATGATGATGCCGAGCATGGTCAGCCCTGAGCGCATCTTGTTTGTGCCGAGCGCGTTAAGCGATATCCTTATTGTCGAGGGGATGTTTATCATACGCCGGGCGAGTCGCTTACAACGCCGCCGTCGAGGAACTTTATCACGCGCCTGCTGTATGCGGCGATGTCGTGCTCGTGCGTTACGATAATGACCGTGATGCCGGATGAGGCGTTCAATGCCGCGAAAAGCGCCATTATCTCACCGCCCGTCTTTGTGTCAAGATTGCCGGTGGGTTCGTCCGCAAGTATGATGGATGAGTTATTTACGAGCGCGCGGGCTATGGCCACCCTCTGCTGCTGACCCCCTGAAAGTTGACCCGGCATGTGGGCCTCCCTGCCTGAAAGGCCGACCAATTTAAGCGCAACGCGCGCCCTGTCCTTCCTGTCTTTTGCGGGAACGCCGTTATAGAGCATGGGAAGCTCGACCTGTTCGAGCGCCGATGTCCTCGGCAGGAGGTTGAACCCTTGAAATACAAAGCCTATGGTCTTATTCCTTATTGCCGCGAGCTCGTCCTTTTTAAGGCTCGACACAAGGGCGTTCCCCAGAAAATATGTCCCGGCAGTGGGCTTGTCGAGGCAGCCGATTATGTTCATGAATGTGGATTTGCCTGAGCCTGACGGCCCCATTATCGCGATAAACTCGCCCTTTGTTATGGTGAGGGACACGGAATTAAGGGCATTTATGCCGAACTCCCCAACCTTGTATATCTTGGTTAAGTCCTTAACCTCTATAAGCTCCATCTCAGAAAAGCCTCGGGCCCTGCTGAGCCTTGTTTTTCGACTTTGACAAAACCTCGACTATCAATTCCTGCCCTTGCCTGACGTCCCCGGTGAGCATCTCCGTGAAGCTGCCGTCGCTTATGCCGGTCGTTACAGGGAGCCTCTTGGGCTTGTTGTTCTCGATAATCCACACCGCCTTGCCCTTTTGCCCGGCGTTTTCCTTTCGAGCGTCCAGAGGCGCGAACCTGAGCGCCGCGTTCGGGAGCTTCAGCACATCCTTCCTGACAGCGGTTATTATCCGGACATTGGCGGTCATGCCGGGTTTGAGCAGTAGCTCAGGGTTTTCCACCTTGACCACGACATCGTATGTAACGACATTCTGGACGATTATCGGAGCGTTCCTGACCTCAAAGACATGGCCGCTGAAGATTGACTCAGGATACGCGTCAACCGTGAACTCGACCGCTTGGCCCTCTTTCACCCTGCCTATGTCAGCCTCCACGACGCTGCAATTTATCTGCATCTTTGAGAGGTCCTCTGCAATGGTGAAAAGCGTGGGGGTCTGGAAGCTTGCCGCAACCGTCTGTCCGACATCAACATTGCGCGATACGACGATACCGCTCACAGGCGATTCTATGGCCGTATACCGGAGGTTTGTTTCACTGAGCCGCAAGGCCGCCTCTGCCTGAGTGATTTTAGCAACGGAAGCCTCGGCCTCGGCTTTCGCGGCCTCGTAATTGGTCTCGGATGTGTAGAACTCGCTCTTTGCAATCAGTCCCCTCGAAAAAAGCGCCTTCTGCCTCTCCATCGTCCTTTTGGCGTCAACAAGGAGGGCAGAGGACTTCAGGAACACGGCCTTCGCGGACCCGAGGTTGGCGCGGGCCTGCTCGACCTGAGCCTCAAGGGCCGCCGGGTCTATCCGGGCGATTACCTGCCCTTTTTTGACCTGCGAATTGAAGTCCGCGTATATGTCCTTGATGGTCCCTGACGCCTGAGTCCCCACAAGGACCGTCTTTACCGGGTTGACAGTGCCGGTCGCGCTTATGGCCGACATTATGCCGCCCAATACAGCCGCCTCGGTTCTGTACGACACAGTATTATCCCTGTTAATATACAAGAAGAGGGACACGGCAACAGCGGCCGTAACAGCAACCGCGATTATGATATAGACGAGTTTTTTCATTTTTGGATGTCCATGTCTAATTCCTTGAATCCGTTGCGCCCGAACCACGAATTGCCTGAATAATGACGCGCATAGCCGGGGAATCAAGGCCGGAATTTTGATTATGATAGCACTTACTGCGATAAATCACAACAAACCCTTGCAAATTCGGCCTGTTGCGCCTGAATCATGCCTCTTGACTTCCTTTTCCAAACAAAGTAAGATATATGTCAATATCAAGGAAAAACCATGACTCTGGAACGGTTTGACAGGCTTGAGGAGGGTATTTCCCGGGTTCTCGGAATGTGTGAAGGGCTTAAGCACGAGAACATGGCATTGAAAGAGGCTGTTATCGAAAAGGAAGCCGAGATACGGGAACTCTCCAGCAGGCTCAAACGGCTCGATAAGGAAAAGACGACGGTACGGGAAAAGGTTGACACGCTCCTCGATAGGCTCGATGCCCTGATACAGGGCGCGTGAGGCCAATATGAAGGTGACTGAGCTTAAAATAGCCGGCCACACGCTCATTGTAAAAAGCGAGGAAGGCGAAGAATACATCAAGGCCGTCGAGGACTACCTGAACAACAAAATCGAGGAGGTTAAGGAAACCACCAAGGCGGTCTCAACACTCGACCTCGCGCTTCTTGCGGCGCTTAACATAACAGGCGAGGCAATAAAGTCAAAGGAGATTATAGAGAGAATAGGGAGAAAGTCAGATAAGCTTACGGAGGAGATAGAGGCAAGGCTTACTGGTTTGTACCCTCCCCTGCCGCGCTCGTGACGGTTTGTATATTTAGAACCAACATTAAAGAAAGAGGGGGCCTTCCCTGACCACGGACGGTATGTCCCTAAGCGGGAAAATCGAAAGCGGTTACCAAGGCGCCCACCTGTTAACACAGGTTCAGTAAATACGACCGGCACGGCTTCAGCGGGGGGGGGATTAAAAAAGACGGACAAAGGCGGCAGCGTTCATCAAGCAGGGATTATGTCCATAAGTTTCGCATATCTGTCAGAGGTCAATAACGAAAACAAACAGCTTCTTAACAAGGACACCTGAGCTTTTCCATGCATGTTTTCTTGATAATGCCAGCTTAACCTGAGCCTTTGCGCTCTTTGTCCGCACCGGTCCTTTACTAAGCCTCCTCCCTTTCCCTCAATCCGTAAAGCCGTATGCACCAATCCATGAAAAAAGCCGCGTTAAGGGCGCTTATCCAAGAGATGCGCCGGAGCATGGCCTTTGAGGATGTTCACGCAAAAAGCCTTGAGGCGCAAAAGCGGCTCGCGGCATCGCGCTTCTTCAAGGGCGCGGAGAAAATCGCGCTCTACGCGAGCTTCTCAAACGAGGTCCTTACCGACGAGCTTCTGAAAACCGCGCTCAAGCACGGCAAGGAGGTCTCGTACCCGATGGTGGTAAGGGACAATATGCGGCGTCTTAAGTTCTATCGCGTGCGCTCTATTGACGAACTCACTCCCGGGTCCTACGACATACGGGAGCCAAAGGCGCGAGCCAACGAGGAGGCTGAAATAAGCGGACTTGAGCTTATAGTGGTGCCGGGCGTGGCCTTTGACTGCGATGGGGCAAGGCTCGGCTATGGAAAGGGGTACTACGACATGGCGCTTAAAGGCGCGAGCTGCCCTGTTGTGGCGCTCGCATACGATTTTCAGGTGCTTAAGGAAAAGCTCCCGGTTGAAACGCATGATGTGCCGGTCGGAGCGGTCGTAACAGAGAAAAGGATTATAGAGTTTTAAAGCGTTTTGGCTCTTGCGGGGGCCGTCAAAATATAAGACAAGGGGGTCGGAATTATGGGAATATCAGCGGGCGCGATAATCGTCATATTCTCGGTCATCTCGGTAATCGTCGGACTGGGTATAGGCTTCATCATCAAGAAGAAGATGGATGAGGCCGGGGCTGTTGCCGGCATTAAAACCGCCGGCGCGGTCGTAGCTGAGGCGAAGAAAGAGGCCGACAACATAAGAAAAGAGGCGGAGCTTCAGGCAAAGGACATGGCCTTTCAGGGTAAGAGCGAGTTCGAGAAAGAGAACCGCGAGAGGAAAAAGGAACTTCAGGCCATTGAAAAAAGGGTCCAGTTAAAGGAGGAGAACTTAGACAAGAAGTTCGAAACCATTGACAGGAAGGACAACGAACTTGTCAAAAGGGAAAAGGCCCTCTCAGGGCATGAGAAGAAGCTCAAAGACATGGAGGCCGAGATTGCGGTCCTTGTAACCGAAGAGAAAAAGAAGCTCGAGGCCTTAGCCGGCGTTACAGCCGAGGACGCGAAGAAGATGCTCCTTGATGCGATGGAGGACGAGGCCAAGCTCGAATCCGGAAAGATGCTCAAGAGGTTAGAGGAGGAGACGAGGGCCGAGGCCGAGAAGAAGGCCAATGAAATCGTAAGCCTCGCCATACAACGCTACGCCGGGGATTATGTGGCCGAGAAGACCGTCTCTGTCGTGAGCCTCCCGAACGAGGAGATGAAGGGCAGGATAATAGGCCGGGAGGGCAGGAACATCCGCGCAATAGAGGCCGCAACCGGCATAGATATAATCATTGACGACACCCCGGAGGCGGTAATAATCTCAGGGCACAACCCGGTAAGGCGGGAGATAGCGAAACTTTCGCTCGAAAGGCTCATCGCCGACGGCAGGATACACCCGTCCCGGATAGAAGAGGTGGTGTCAAAGGCCGAGGCCGAGGTCAATCAGGCAATCAACGAGGCCGGGGAAAAAGCGGTCTTTGACACCGGCCTCCACGGCATACACAAGGAAATACAGAAACTCATAGGAAGGCTCAGGTTCAGGACAAGCTACGCGCAGAATGTCTTCGCGCACTCCATGGAGGTCGCATTCATCTGCGGGGTGATGGCCGCGGAATTGGGGCTTTCGGTAAAAACCGCGCGCAGGGCCGGACTTCTCCATGACATAGGGAAGGCGGTTGACCACGAGGTAGAAGGCTCGCATGCGGCAATAGGCGCCGACCTCGCCAGGAAGTACGGCGAGACGCCGAAGATAATCTCTGCCATAGCCACGCACCACGACCCTGAGCCCGGCACCATATTAGGCATACTCGTTCAGGCCGCGGACACGCTCTCGGCCGCACGCCCCGGGGCGAGAAGAGAGATGCTCGAGTCATATCTAAAGAGGCTTGATGACCTCGAAAACATAGCCAAAGGATTTCCCGGAGTTGACAGGGCGTATGCCCTTCAGGCAGGCCGCGAGATAAGGGTCATAGTGGAGAACCAGACGGTCAACGATGAAGGCGCCATAGTCCTTTCAAAGGACATAGCGCGGAAGGTGGAGAAGGAGCTTTCGTATCCGGGCCAGATAAGGGTAACGGTCATAAGGGAGTCGCGGGCCACTGAATACGCCAAATAAAACGCCGCTTATGGATGACACGGCCAATATACTCTTTATCGGAGACATTATCGGAAGGCCCGGAAGGTCCGCTGTAAAGGGGCTTCTGCCGGGCCTTATCGCCAAATACTCCCCTGATGTCGTAATCGCCAACGGAGAGAACGCGGCAGGCGGATTCGGCATAACGGCTGATGTGTATGAGGAACTTAGGGGCCTTAAGATTGACATCATAACCTCCGGCAACCACATCTGGGACAAAAAAGAGATTATTAACCGGATGGGCGAATACTCTCACTGCCTTATAAGGCCGGCCAACTATCCAGCAGGCGCCCCTGGCGTTGGATATACCGTCTTTAAAAGCCCCTCAGGCAAAAAAATAGCCGTATTGAACCTCTCCGGCAGGGTCTTCATGGACAGCCTCGACTGCCCTTTCAGGATAGGCATCGAGGCCGCCCGGCTTCTCAGGGAGGAAACCCCTGTCATAGTCGTTGACATGCACGCAGAGGCCACATCGGAAAAGGCGGCCATGGCGTGGCACTTAAACGGCATAGCCTCGGCGGTCATAGGCACTCACACCCATGTGCAGACCTCTGATGAAAGAATCCTCTCCGGAGGCACGGCCTTCATAACAGACGCGGGCATGACAGGCCCGACCGAGTCCGTAATCGGCATGAACAAGGAGTCGGTCCTGCACGGCTTTCTCGCCAAGATGCCTCAGCGGTTCGAGGTGGCGTCAAAGGGCGTGGAGCTTCAGGGAGTTTTCGTATCCATAGGGACAAAGGACGGCAGGGCGAAGACAATAGAGCGAGTCAAGGTTAAGCTTTAACAGGCCGCTAATCTCTTGCCTTAGCTTCAAAAACCTGTTAGACAATAAGTATAATGGACCCTAAAAAACAGCTTGAGATTATAAAAAGCGGAACCGTGGGCATAATAAGCGAGGAAGAGCTTATTAAAAAGCTCTCCGAATCCGCGCTAAATAAAAAACCTTTAAGGATCAAGGCAGGCTTTGACCCCACTGCCCCGGATTTGCACCTCGGCCACACTGTGCTTATACAGAAGCTCAAGCACTTTCAGGATTTGGGGCATCATGTCCTTCTTCTCATCGGCGATTTTACCGGCATGATTGGAGACCCCACCGGAAAATCAGAGACCAGAAAGCCGCTTACAAAGGAAGATGTCAAGAGGAACGCCGAAACCTACACATCTCAGGTATTCAAGATTCTGGATAAGGACAAGACCGAGGTAGTATTCAACAGTTCATGGATGGAGCGGCTTACATCCGCTGAACTCGTAAGCCTCATGTCCAAATATACGGTCGCCCGTATGCTCGAAAGGGATGACTTCAAAAAACGCTACAACGAAGGCCGCCCAATAGCCATACACGAATTTTTATATCCGCTTATTCAGGGATATGACTCTGTTGTCCTCAAGGCCGATGTCGAGCTTGGCGGCACTGACCAGCTCTTTAACCTGCTCGTTGGCAGGGAGCTTCAAAAGGAGTTCGGCCAAACGCCGCAGGCCGTGATTACAATGCCTCTGCTCGAAGGAACGGACGGGGTCCAGAAGATGAGCAAGTCATTCGGCAACTACATCGGCATAACAGAGCCGCCGAAAGATATTTTCGGCAAGGTGATGAGCATAAGCGACACCCTCATGTTCAAGTACTACGAACTTTTGAGCGCTGTAACAAAGGAACGGCTCGATGCCGTTAAAAACGGCCTCGTGCATCCCAAGGAGGCCAAAGAGGCGCTCGCCTTCGAGCTTACGGAGAGGTTCCACGGTAAGGCCGAGGCGGAAAAGGCCAAGGAGGGCTTTAGCTCTCTTTTTTCAAAAAAGGAAGTCCCTGACGATATCGAAGAGGTCGTGGTCAAAACAGACGCGGAAAAGATTTGGCTCCCAAAGGTCCTCGTAGCAGCCAGCCTCGCTAATTCCACCTCTGCCGGAGTCCGCCTCATAGAGCAGGGAGGCGTGAAGGTTGACGGGGAAAAAGTAACCGATACAAAAAGAGAACTTTCAGCGGGGAAGATCTATCTCATTCAGGCTGGAAAGAGGTTTTTCAAAAGGGTGCAGGTGGGGAAGGGGTAGAGTGGGCATCGCCCACCAAAAAGTTGCTGAAGGGAACGGCGGGCTACGAAACTCCGCGCACGCTGGAGGATATTGAGCCGGAGTTGAAGCAGATAGAGCAGAAGATTGCGGGGATGCTTAAGGAGGTGCCGGATGAAGCCCTATCTTCCTGAACCGTTGCCTTTGACCTCGTTAAATTGGAGTTCATTGATCCGGCTTGTCGGACAGGCCAATGCTTCATTGGCCAGCTATGATGGCATATTGCAGGGTATTATAAACCCGGAAGTTCTTTTGTCACCGCTAACAACCCAGGAAGCGGTGCTTTCATCAAAGATTGAGGGAACTCAGGCAACACTTGAAGAGGTGCTGGAGTTTGAAGCGTCTCCTGAAAGAAGAACACCAAGGCTTGAGGATATCCGAGAGATCATTAATTACCGGAAGGCCATGGGAATGGCAGTTGAAAAACTGAAAGAGCGGCCAATTTCATTAAATTTCATCAGGGATATACATGCGGTATTGCTGGATAGCGTTAGAGGTCAATATAAGTCGCCGGGGCAGTTCCGTACAACCCAAAACTGGATCGGACGGCCTGGGTGCTCTATCGAAGAAGCCGCTTTTGTGCCGCCTGTGCCGTCGGATTTAATGGGGTATTTATCAAACTTTGAAACGTATATACACCATGACGAGGAAGACAAACTTGTTCAGCTTGCCGTTATTCACGCACAGCTTGAGATTATCCATCCATTCCTTGACGGTAATGGGCGGGTAGGCCGCATATTGATCCCGCTTTTTTTGTATGAGACGAAGCTTCTTTCCAAGCCTATGTTTTACCTTAGCGCTTATCTCGAAGCCAACCGTGATGCCTATTACGACCGTCTGCAGGCCGTTTCAGCCAAGAAGGACTGGGATGGATGGGTACGCTTTTTCCTCACCGCTATAATCGAGCAGGCAAAAAACAACAGTGAAAAAGCCCAGGCTATCCTTGCCTTGTATGAAAAAATAAAAAAGGAGGTTCCTGTAATCACCCGCTCGCAATATTCCGTTCAGGCCATAGATGCGCTGTTTTACAAACCTATCTTTACCAGCGCTGAGTTTGGTACGCGTTCCGGTATTCCCAAAGCAAGCGCCATGCGGCTTTTAAGAGCGCTCCGAAAAAAAGATATCCTTGCGCCCTTGCTTGAAGGCAGTGGTAGAAGGGCTGCAATCCTATCGTTTGGCGAACTTATTGAGATTGTCGAGGGAAGGAAAGTTGTGGTGCATCCATGAGACACAAAATAGTTTATGCTCAATCTGGTAGTATAAAAGATGTTATGTGCCAGAAAAGCCTAAGGAACCTCTGATTTATTACCTCCCTGCCTTATGATATGATTATGCAAATCAAGCGGCACGGAGGTTGAAGTAATGCGCCAACAGACTCTTGCTAAAGCTACTTTTGAATGGGTAAACACAGCTCCAACCCCCCTATTTTGCTTGTTTTACAACCACGCTAATCAATTGACTCTACCCCGTAGATAACGACCGGCTTTTCCTTGCCCTTTACCTTGACGGAATCGAGTTCTTTTACGGTAACATGGCCTATGATTTTTTTACTGAAAAGCTCCTCAATCCTCCTGTATGTGAACTCGGTTATTATTATGTGCGCGTCGTAGTTCCGGGTAAGCCCCTCGGAGCGGGCCGCCAAGTTCACATGGTCGCCGATTACGGTATAGTCCATTTTCTTGCCCTCTGCGCCCATGTTCCCGACTATGACCTCTCCGGTGTTTATGCCTATGCCTATATCAAAAGGCTCCTTTCCCTCCTTGACCCACTTTTCCTGAAGCTGCTTGAGTTTCTTCATCATGTCGAGGGCGCACCGGACGGCAAGCTCCGCGTGGTTCTTCTGCTCAAGGGGCGCGCCCCAGAAGACCATGACAGCGTCGCCCACGAACTTATCGAGGGTTCCGTCCCACCTGAAGACCACGCCGGTCATGGAATTAAGATAATCGTTGAGTATGGCCACGACCTCCTCAGGCTGGCGCTTCTCGGAAAAGCTCGTAAAGCCCCTGATATCCGAGAATAGTATGCTCACATCTTTCCTCGCGCCGCCTAACTTGGCCATCTCCGGATTTCTCATAAGCTCGTTCACTATCTTCGGGGTTACATATGAGCTGAAGATGCTTTTTATCTCCTTTGCCTTCCTCTCCTCTGTCATGTACCTGTAGCCCGTGATGGCGGCGTATTGGAAAAACACATTAAGCAAAGGGGTGATGAGGTCAATCCACAGGCCTTTTGAGGCAAACAGGTGGTAGACTGCGGCAACGGAGCCGGCAAAAACTATGACGGAAAGCCCGGCGCCCGTGATTGCATGGAGCATGGGAAGCCCTGCCCCGAGCACGAACGCTGACGCGATT
>CAYIRV010000010.1:0-15508 GCA_964365865.1 uncultured Thermodesulfobacteriota bacterium
GGTATGCAAAGTTATGACGCTCTGTATAATTTGTCTCAACACATAAAGGCCCTTTTCTTCTACATAATAGCAATATCCATAATCCACGCCCCTGTTGTCTTCCTCGGCAGCACCTTAAGTCCTGCCCTCATGCAGCCGCACGGCCTGGTTGACGGATGGCCGCTTGGCTACGAGGGGAGGACTCCGGTAAACTCCTTTAATGTTGACCTCGCAACTCCCGCTTATTACGAATGGCCCGCTAACAAGACGGCCGGGGACATGTGGAAAAGAGGCGATGTCCCTCTCTGGAATCCGTATCAGGGGGGCGGCGCGCCCTTTGCCGCGGACTATTCGACGAGGGTGTTTTTCCCGTATCAGGTATTGGAGGATGTAAGCCCGCCGGAGATATGGGACTTTTTCCTTATCGGCAGGCCGCTTATCGCCGGGTTTTTCACATATCTATTTCTCAACGCCGTTGGGCTCTCCTTTTCAGCGGCATTTCTCGGCGGCATCCTCTACATGTTCTCAGGCTCGTTCACATGGTTCATAAACCTCGAACAATACGCAAACGCGGCAATGACGCTTCCCGTGGTCATGCACTCAATCGAGCTGCTGCTTAAAAATAAAGGCGCCCGGAATGTCTCGTATCTCGGAGTCGCGATAGCCCTCGCAATACTCTCAGGCCAGCCAGAGGCCGCGCTTTACATATTAGCCATCGGGGCCGCGTATTTTATCTTCCGCGCCGCAGGCTTAAGCGGGGCAAAGGAATTTTTGCGCCTGTTTGTCAAGGCCGCCTTCGGCCTCTTGCTCGGGCTTATGCTCGCCCTGCCGCTGATACTCATATTCATCGAATACGCGGGCATGAGCTACAACCTGCACCCGGGCAACAGCGGAATCGGACTGCAGCACATTGAAAACTGGAAAAAGGTTTTTTCGATTTTTGCGCCTTCGGCAACCGAGGTTCAGGTCCACCCGTCTCTTTTGCCAGAGGCGCTCTCGGCCTATAAAGACGCGGCAGGAGTAGAGACCTTTTTCAGAATCTTTGCCACAAAGGGCGCGTGGGACTATGTCGGCGGATACGCGGGCATCATTGCCGTGTATCTCGGTCTTACAGGGTTTTTTACTTCCATTGTTCAGAAAAACAGGCGGCTTCTCGGCCGGCTCATATTTTTCCTGTCATTCGCCGCGGTAATAATACTCAAGAACTTCGGGGTGCGGCCTTTTTTGTGGCTCGGTCATATCCCTCTTTTCGACAGGGTATGGGGCCCGCGCTGGTCGGGACCTGCGTGGGTGTTCGCGCTCTCTATTGCCGGCGCGTTGGGCTGGCAGGCGCTCTACGACGCAAAGGCCGCGGCGCCGGCGAGGCATCTGCTCCTTAATACCCTGAAAAAGCGCGCGCAGGTTCAAGGCTGGCCTCAGACAGGCGGCGAGCAATATATCGTTGAAGGGAATAAGACGCTTTCTGCAACAGCGGCGGCGTATATCGCGCTCCTCTCTTTCCTCGCGTTCGGGCCTCTTAAGGCCGCGATTTCAATTGCCGTAAACAGCGAATCCTATTTTGTCCGGTCCATCGCGGGACATGCAGTCTCGGCCATTGTCTCAGGCAATATCGTCCCCATCGTTGTCCTGACAGCCGGGTTAATCATCTCAATCTATTATCTCAGGACAGGGAAAGGCGTCTATGCCCTTATCCCTCTCGCGGCCCTTGAATTGTGGTGGGATGTGCCGAGGGGATACAACGAGGGTTTTCTTCTATTAAAGTTTGTTCCGTTCGCCATAGGGCTTATTGTTGTTTTTTTCGCGCTCACTGAGAGAAAAGGGGCTTCCATAGCCGTTGGTGTTATGTTTTTAGCGGCCTTTCTTTATGTTGACTCATCATCGCCATACGGGCTTGCAAAAAGGCGCGATACCTTCAAGGAGCCTCCGTATGCAGGTTTCTTGAAGGCAAACAAGGACGAATTCAGGGTTATGGGCGGCGGAGGCGTCTTGTTCCCGAATTACGCAGGCAGCGTGGGGCTTAAGGATTTAAGATACATCTACGCGCTCGCGCCCGGAAATCTCGTGCAGTTCAGATACAAAAACCTTGAAACCCCTGTCCAGAACGCGGAAATGGCCGCCTCTGCCCTGTGGTTTACCGGGATGCCTGAGCATATAACCGAAAACTACGCTCAGGAAAAAGGCTTGTCCTACGGGTTTTCATACAAGGGCATTGAAGAGGACATAGCGGAAAAACTCCCTTATTATTCGTTCATGGGCGTGAGATTCATCCTCATGCCTTCGAGCTTTGCCTTTAAGGAGCAAGCTCTCTTGAAAGCAGGGCTCAAGCTCGTCTATGACAAGGAGATACGGATATACGAAAACCTATCGTCATTTCCGAGGGCGTTTGTAACCTATCCTACAGGAGCAAAGGCAGGCTCGATGAGCGCTGAAAAGGCGCTTATTAAGGAATACGGGGCAAACAGGGCGGTTATCGAGGCAGAGGCGCGAAAAGACGGCCTGCTCGTGTTTACCGATGTTTACTGGCCCGGATGGAAGGCCCATGTGAACGGAGTAGAGGCGGAGATAATAACGGTAGAGGGCATTGCGCGGGGAGTTTATATTAAAAAAGGCAGGAACGAGGTTATCTTCAGCTACATGCCTGACAGCTTCAAAAAAGGCCTTATGTCCGCCGGGGTGTCCGCGGTCATCATGCTCGCGCTCGCGTTTTCAAAAACACGGCCTTAGCGCCATGTGTTCCCGTGTTCAGCAAAAAATTGACTTTAAGCGCCGCAGGCTATATAATATATAGGATAAGAAGCTCTGCGGAGGTGAAGCTTATAATGCCTATCTACGAATACAAATGCAATGACTGCGGAAAAGAATTCGAGGTCTTGCGGAAATTCTCAGACCAACCCTTAAAGGCCTGTGTGCACTGCTCAGGCAAAAAAGTGGAGAAACTCATATCAAAATCCTCATTTGTGCTTAAGGGCGGCGGCTGGGGCGCAACCAACTATACGAAAAAGGTTGAAAAGGTTGAAAAGGCTGAAAAGGCTGCGCCCTGCGAGATTAAGTCAACAAAGCCGGAATGTTCGGGTTGCCCTTCAGGCAATCAGTAACGGTTATTTGCGGCCTCTTTTATAAGGGAGGCCGTTTTTTCTTTTTAGCGTAGCCCTTCCTTGTTGTCCTTAAACCCCTCTTAAGGTAAAATCCGCTTATGGACATTAAAACCCCTAACCTCCCACACAAGTGGGGAGGGGGATAAGGAAGTGGACATTAAAGCAACGGCCGTAAACGCGGCGAAAAAGGCCGGCCTTATGCTCAAGGAGCGTCTCGGAAGCGCGTTAGATATCGAATATAAGGGTGTGCTTAATCTCGTTACAGAGATGGACAAAAAGGCCGAGGCTCTCATAATCTCCGAGATACGGAAGGCATTCCCAAGCCACTCCATACTTACCGAGGAATCCGGCAAGCACGCGGGCGAGGAAGGATACAGGTGGATAATAGACCCTCTCGACGGCACGACCAACTACGCCCACGGCCTTCCTTTTTTCTGCGTGTCAATCGGGTTCGAGGCATGGGGCCAAGTAACCCACGGCGTGGTGTATAACCCCATGCTGAACGAGCTTTTCTACGCTCAAAAGGGAAAAGGCGCTTATCTGAACGGAAAGAAGATAACAGTTTCCAAGATAGACAACCTCAACTCAAGCCTGCTCGCAACAGGTTTTCCTTATGACATAAGGTCTTCAAAAAACAATAACCTTGTTCACTTCAAGAAATTTGCCTTGAAGGCGCAGGCAATCAGGCGGGCCGGGAGCGCGGCGCTTGATTTATGTTATGCGGCCTGCGGAAGGTTCGACGGGTTCTGGGAGATAAAACTTAAGCCCTGGGACACTGCCGCGGCATGCCTTATGGTAGAGGAGGCAGGGGGCAGGGTAACTGACTTCAGCGGAGGCCCCTTTGACATGGACAAGCCGGAATGTCTTGCCTCAAACAGACTTATACACGAAGAGATGCTTAAGGTTCTCAACAAAACGGCGAATTAGCGTTATGTGGGGTATTTTAAGGATAGGGATAAGGCTCTCCATCCTTACACTCGGCATCGCGGTCGCCGCATACCTCCTTCCCGGCATATCAGCGACAGACTGGAGGCCCATAGTCAAGGCCGCGCTCCTCCTCGCTGTCCTGAACATACTTTTGAAGCCTTTTCTCCTTATACTCACGCTCCCCATAAACCTCCTGAGCCTCGGGCTTTTCACATTCATCATAAACGGCTTTATCTTCTGGCTCGTTGGCCGGGCCATAACAGGCTTTGAGGTGTCTGGATTCCTCACATCCATTGCGGCCGCAGCCATCATAAGCGTCCTCAGCCTAATCCTGAACCGGGTGGCGTCTTCTTAGGCAGCCCTCTTGACAGCCATAAATTCAGTGCTTTAATTAGCGTATGTATTGCTAACAGATTCACTCTAAAAAGGGGGTAGTTATGGCGCAGGCAAGGAAATTCGACTTAAAGGGGCTGGACGGCATATCAGACAACCAGATAGCCCAGCACAGGGACATACTTTACGCAGGCTATGTGAACAAGCTGAATGAAATCGAGGAAAGGCTCTTAACCGTTGACCTCACAAAGGCGAACCAGATATTCAGCGAGTTCAGGGCATTGAAGGCTGACGAGACATTCGCCCTGAACGGCGTTGTCCTGCACGAGCTTTACTTCGAGAACCTCGGCAACTCGTCATCCAAACCAACGGAGAAGCTTCAGGGCCTCATATCCCGCGACTTCGGGGCGCTCGATAAATGGAAGGATAACTTCAAGGCATGCGGCATGGCTGCGCGTGGATGGGTAATCCTCGGCTTAAGCTCATACGACGGGAAACTTCACAACTACTGCCTTGACACGCACAACTTCAACTTCCCGGCATCCATGACGCCAATACTCGTCATGGATGTGTATGAGCACGCCTATGTCATTGACTACGGGGTAAAAAGGCCGCCTTACATAGAGGCGTTCATGAAGAACATCAATTGGGCTGTGGTCTCAACGAGGCTCGATGCAACGGTAACGGCTGCTTAGGCGGAATTGTTAAGGGAGTCCTCGTTGCCAAGGACTCCCTTAATTTTTTGAAAGACTTTCTGTGTCTTAGATTATAGCCCGTGCTTTTATCATTTTTCTTCCGCCGGAAGGATAATGATATTTTGCCCTTTCTCGTCTGTGGACGGTTGCCCTGATTTTTTCATCAGCTTAAGCGGATTAGAGCCGACCCTCAACGGTATTGACGCAACATGGCCCATTTGCCTGTTGCCGAATGTGCCTGTGGCAAAAACATTCAGATACAGTATGCCTTCTGAGCGCGCCACAACAACAACGGTTTCCGTGAAGGTTCTGTCCTTCGGCGCGCCGGCGTATTCCACCTCATAGACGCCGTGCATGCCTGTTTTCATCTCCAGCCCGGCATCGGCTGTAATTTTAATCTTCAATCCGCTCGCGCTGGAAAGGGTTTTAATATTCACCACAACCACGGCATTTTCATCAATCTTGATCCTTTCAGGCGCAGAAAACGAGATTGAAATCGGCGCAGTCGGTTTATGCGGCGCTGGATGGCCTTTACCGGCATTTTTATCCGATTTGGCGGCGCGGGCATGGCAAGCCGCGCTGCCAAAGAATAGAATTAACAATATTGCCGGAACAAGGACCAATCTGATGGTTTTATTGTATTTCAAGGGCTTTTCACCTCTGATGAACGGCCGGCCAACAGGCCGCGAAAATTATCAAGCCGGACATTCTTGTCAATTAAATGTGATGTCAAAGCATTCCTCGGCAATATATGTCGTGCCGTTGATGTGCTGATACTCATAAACCTCTCCGGCGTATTTGCCGGGCGTCAGACTTAGCGTTAATGTCTCGGTTCCGCCGTTGGCGAAATCATCTTTTGCTCCTATCAACAACTGGCCTTTTGAATACAGGCTCACCACAGCGTCTCCGTCAATATCAGGAACAACGGTTATGGTGTAATCCCTGGCCGCAGCAACTTCTATATAGAAAAAACTCCTGTTCCTCAGCTTATTGAAGCTGCCAAACTGGCCGCTTGAGCACAGATTAGCTGCAGGGGCGCCTGATGTCAGGCGCGTATATACCGGCAGAGTTTTAGCATAACCTCCGTCATTTGTTTCCGTGCCGGTGCTGTCCCATTCATCCACGGCGCTGGAGCTGATATTCTCCCTCTGCAAAATGCTGTTTATTTTCGCAGCCGACAAGGGGTTGGCGGCCTTGAGAAAAGAAGCGAAGGAATATATGCTCGTAAACGACTCAGCATTTTTCTGTCCATTGACAAAGACGCTGTATATAGGGGCAAAACCTAAAGACAGCGTGTCTGCGCCGTCGTCCGCGCTGTCGTAAATATCATATAGCGCGCTCTGTATGGAAGCCTCGCTGAACCATCCTATAGAGCCGGGGGCTGGATTGTTGCCCTCAATATCATCGTGAAGCATAGTAGTGCTTTGAGAAGCTCCGCCTGTATCTATATAATGCTGGTCATCGGTAACCATGCCTGAGAACGCATTGCCAAACCCTTCTCCAAACGCAATTCTGGGGTCCTGCTTGTCGCTGCCTGAATGACTTCCTCCTATATTGTCGGTTCTTGAGAATCTATCTTCAAAATAGTGCCCGAACTCGTGCGCTATTACATGGTCGTCGTATTCATCCGTATCAACATCAGCCTTACCCAGAATAAATAATTCTTTTGTGTCAGAGGCATAGTGGCTGGTGCTTATTTGTCCGAGACTTTTGTCCCCTGACGCTGTGGTGTTGTTTACGCTCCAGTTTATCAATAATAAGGGCGCGGTTACATTAGGGTCGGCTGAGGCTATCTTGCTCGCCGCCTTATATATTACGTCCAAAATAGCAAAAGGCGCCGCAGCCCTCGTGGAACTATAAGAAACTCCGCCCCATCCCGACCCGGCATTCAAATTCTTTCCAGATGAGCCGCTCCCTGAATCAAAGGCCGCGCTGTCCATGACATAAAGCGCCTTCGCGCTTGTGTTATCAACTATACTTATGTCCCATGATGGGGCAACTGTATTCAACTCCTTCATCTGGGCCTTAACCCTTATTATAATGTTCGTATTCGCAGGCGCTGTGAGGCTGTATGAACCTGAATCATCAGACAGAGTTGAGTTTAAAACCGACGAATCAGACGCCTTAATCGCCTCGACAATAACGTTGCGGACAGGCTTCTGGGTTATGGCTGAATAATTAAGGCCCGCGGCTTGCGTCGCAAGCACAAAATCGAATGTAACAACGCCTGTTATCACCACATTGCCGCTTTGTGGAGCGCTGTTGTTGCTATCGGTACCGCCGCCGCTGCCGCAAGAACTGACAGTGAGCATAACCAGAGATACCGCAATAATCCGGGTGATGGTCGTGATTGAAAAGGGCATATGTTGGTTAACAATCGCTGTGTATTATTTTTATTTTTGTGTAAGCATACGGCCACGCTTAACAGTCTTTATCACGCCATAGCCTCATTGTCAAACATGCCTGATTCAATCTTTTAAATTGGCCGCATCGCTTCTTTGAGGGCTTTTACAAAGCGTCCCGCGTCCTTGATTACGCTTTTTTTGTTCTTTGCCTTTGCGAGCCTGTTTATTATGGCGCTGCCCACGACCACGCCGTCTGATATTGCCGCGACCGATTTCGCCTGCTCAGGGGTTGATATGCCGAACCCCACGGCAATCGGGATGCTGGTGAATTGCCGCGCCTTTTTCACATGGCCTGAGAGGTCTTTTGAGAGCGCGGCCCTTGCGCCTGTTACGCCTGTAACGCTTACAAAATACACAAACCCGGAGGCCCTTGAGGCAACGAGCCGCATCCTGTCATCGTTGCTCGTGGGGGTAAGGAGGAATATCAAATCAAGGGAAGCCCTGTCAAACTCTTTTTTCAAATCCCCGGCCTCTTCAGGCGGCAGGTCAACGACGAGAGTCCCGTCAGCGCCCGATGCCTTTACATCGCTGGCGAATTTCTTAAGGCCATAGGATAAAATCGGGTTATAGTATCCGAAAAGCACAATCGGGATTTGGCTTTTTTTGCGGATTTTTTTTACGAGGCTCAAGACATCCTTCAGGTGAACGGCTTTTTTAAGCGCCCGTTCGTATGACGCCTGTATCGTAGGGCCGTCTGCCATGGGGTCTGAAAACGGTATGCCAAGCTCGATTATGTCAGAGCCGTTTTTTTCAAGCTCGTAGACCAGCGCCTCTGTTGTCGCAAGGTCAGGGTCGCCTGCCGTTATGAAGGCGATAAGGGCTTTTTCGCCCTTTTCCTTAAGCCTCGTGAATGTCTTTGAGAGCCTGCTCGCGCTGTTGCGAGCGAAGCGCGGCAATCCCGTTTTATCGTTCTTCTTCATATCAGGTTGTATCCGAACGCCTTTGAAACCGTCTGAAGGTCCTTGTCTCCCCTGCCTGAGAGGTTTACGATTATGATTTTGTTTTTGCCGAGCTTCTTGGCGGCCTTCATGGCGTATGCCACTGCGTGCGCTGATTCGAGCGCGGGTATTATGCCTTCTGTAAGCGTCAGGGTCTTGAACCCGTCGAGCGCCTCTTTATCCGTTATGGTCTCGTATTCCACGCGGCCCGTGTCATGCAGATACGCGTGCTCAGGCCCTACGCCCGGATAGTCGAGGCCCGCTGAAATCGAATGAGTGTCTATGATTTGTCCGTCCTTGTCCTGAAGGAGATAGGTCTTGTTCCCGTGAAGAACGCCGGGCCTTCCGCCGCTGATGCTTGCTGCGTGACGGCCTGTCTTTATGCCATCGCCGCCGGCCTCGACCCCGATCATCCTTACTTTTTTGTTGTTGAGAAAAGCATGGAATAGGCCGATTGAGTTGCTCCCGCCGCCCACGCACGCCACGAGCAAATCAGGCAGGCGGCGGACAAGCCTCTTGATCTGCCTTTTCGTTTCCATGCCTATTATTGATTGGAAATCCCTGACCATCATGGGATACGGGTGCGGGCCAGCAACAGTGCCTATGACATAGAATGTGTCGTATACATTCGTAACCCAGTCCCGCAATGCCTCGTTCATCGCGTCCTTCAGTGTGCGGCTTCCGGAGGTAACGGGAATGACCTTTGCGCCCAGAAGCTTCATCCTCAATACATTCGGGGCCTGCCTCTCTATGTCGTCCGAACCCATGTAGATTTCGCACCCAAGGCCGAACATGGCCGCCACGGTGGCGGCCGCCACGCCGTGCTGGCCCGCGCCTGTCTCGGCGATTACCCTGTGTTTACCCATCCTCTTGGCGAGCAGGATTTGGCCTATGGTGTTATTGACCTTGTGCGCGCCCGTGTGGCAAAGGTCTTCCCGCTTAAGGTAAATCCTCGCGCCTTTGAGCTTGTTCGTGAGCCTTTCGGCAAAGTAAAGCGGCGTGGGCCTTCCGACATATTCCCTCAGATAGTAGGCGAACTCCTGTTTGAAGGCAGGGTCGTCCTTCCATTTGCGATACGCGGCTTCAAGCTCTATTACAGCGGGCATAAGGGTCTCGGATATGTATCTCCCGCCGTATATGCCGAAGTGCCCTGTCTTGTCCGGCAGCCTTTTCATGGTTTTTTCGCCCTTTTTATGAAGCTCGAAACCTTTTTCATGTCCTTTATGCCCGGGCTTTTTTCAACGCCTGAGCTTACATCAACGGCATACGGGAGAGCCGCCTTTATCGCGTCCCGCACATTGTCCGGGTTCAATCCTCCGGAAAGTATGATGCGCCCGTATTTCTTCGCTGCTCTGGCCGCGGCCCAGTCAAAGGTCTTGCCCGTGCCCCCTGGCGCGTCGTCGGCATATGTATCGAGGAGATAGGCTGACAGGCGGTATCTATCAATGCCCTTCCCAAGTAGTTTTTTATCCCTTACCCTGAATGCCTTTATCACACGCGAGTTTATCTCGCGGCAAAGCTCAGGCGGCTCGTTGCCGTGGAGCTGGACTGCGTCAAGCCCGGCCTCCCTTACTATCGCGTTTATGACATCCGCTCCCTCGTTTACAAATACCCCGACCGTCGTAACAAAGGGCGGCAGGCCGCGTATTATCTCAGAGACCTTCTCAACGCTTATAGCCCTTTGGCTCTTTTCCCAGAAGACGAACCCGAGGGCGTCAGCCCCTGCCTCGATTGCAAAGAGCGCGTCTTCGAGGCTCGTAATCCCGCATATCTTAACCCTTACCAAGGAGCTCCCTCAGCTTTTTTCCAGCGTCCTTTTCCTTTACGAGCGCCGTACCTATGAGAAAGGCGCTGACCCCGGCCTTTTTAAGCGTAAGGATCTCTTCGCGCGCGCTGAGCCCGCTCTCGCTTACGAGGATTTTATCCTTTGGGACAAGGGGCAGAAGCCTTATTGTCGCATTTATGTCAACCTTAAATGTCTTTAAGTCCCTGTTGTTCACGCCTATGAGACTTGCGCCTGCTTCGAGCGCTTTTTTAATCTCTTCCTCATCGTGAACCTCAATTAGGGCCGCCATGCCGAGGGCCTCTGTGAGCCAAATGAAATTCTTCAATGCCTTTTCATCGAGTATCGCGGCTATGAGTAAAACCGCGTCCGCCCCGGCGGAGCGCGCCTCGTAAATCTGGTATTCGTCAATTATAAAGTCCTTCCTCAATACAGGAAGGCCGGTCTTCTCTTTTATGAGCCTTAAGTATTCGAGGCTGCCTTGAAAATATTTCTCTTCAGTAAGAACCGAAATGGCTGACGCGCCGTTTGCCTCATATTCCTTTGCGAGCGCGAGCGGGTCAAAGACATCCCGTATAACGCCTTTCGAAGGAGAGGCCTTTTTCACCTCGGCGATAATCCTTATATCATCGGCCTTGCCCTTGCCTATGACCGCGGCCCTGAAGTCCCTGACAGGCATTGCCGAGCCCAGCCTGTTCTTAATCTCATCTACGCTAATGAGCTGTTTCTGCCTTGAAAGCCTTGCGGCACGGTTCCTTACAATCTCCCTTAGTATCATCTGCAGGTAATGGTCTTAAGTCTTTCGAGACATTCGAGCGCAGAGCCTGAGTCAATCGAGCCTCTGGCAGCCGCTATGCCTTCAGCGAGCGAATTGGCCTTTCCAGCGGCTACGATGGCCGCGGAGCTGTTCAGGAGAACCACATCCCTTTGCGGGCCTTTTTCGCTGTTCAAGATGCCGAGTATGATTTTGGCGTTTAATTCAGGGTCTCCTCCCTTCAGGTCTTCGGGCCTGCACACATCAAAGCCAAAGTCTTCGGGCCTTATATGGTAAGTCCTTATGGATGAATCCTTGAGTTCCGTAACCCGCGTCTCTCCTGTAAGGGTGATTTCATCGAGGCCGTCAGAGCCGTGGACAACGAATGCGTGGACAGAGCCTAAGTTGAAAAGCACCTTTGCGAGCGCGTCGGTGAGCGCCGCATCATAGACCCCGATGACCTGCCTTTTCGCGCCAGCCGGGTTTGTGAGGGGCCCGAGGATGTTGAATATGGTCCTTATGCCGAGTTCCCGTCTTACCGGGGCCGCGTATTTCATCGCGCCGTGGAGCATGGGCGCGAAGAGGAAACCGATATTGGCCTCTTGCAGGCATTCCTCAACGCGCGAGACCTCTGCCTCGATGTTCACGCCAAGGGCCTTGAGCACATCCGCGCTCCCGCTCCTTGAGGATACTGAACGGTTGCCGTGCTTGGCTACGGTTATGCCGCACCCGGCTGCGACGAATGCAGAGGCCGTTGAGATGTTGAATGTCATGGCCTCGTCCCCGCCTGTGCCGCATGTGTCAATTATATCGCCCTCAGGGGCTGTAACCTTCGTGGCCTTCTCGCGCATCACGCGCGCGGCGCCGGTGAGCTCGGCAACGGTCTCGCCTTTCATCCTGAGCGCGGTGATGAACGAGGCTATCTGCGCCGGACTCGCGCCGCCTGTCATTACCTCGTTCATGCAGGAGACCATCTCCTCTTCCGTGAGGTCAACGCCCTTTACGAGTTTTGATATGGATTCTTTAATCATAGGTTAAACGCTCTCATCTATGCTTTTCAGCAGACTTATTCTTTCGGAGGTTCTTTTCCGATGATTTTTTTAAAAAGTTCTATATAGGTTTTTGGATATTTTCCTCTATTGACATTCAGAGGAGGCCCATCTAAAAACTTCTTGCGGTATTCCAGCAGTAATCTAAACTCAAGTTCAACTGCTTTGTTCTTACCTTTCTTGTCCTCGGCGCCTGTTTTAGCGTAACAAAATTGTAAAAACTTTTTTGGAAACGCCTTATCATAACGAAAAACCGAATAGTTCCACGCGGCAGCGTGTTGATTAGGACTTCCCCAAAATGCCCTAAGCCTTGTTCTTAAATAACCACTTTCTCCGATACCAAGTATTCCTTCAGAATCCGTATTCAATAATCTTTTTATTTTTTTCGGCTTTCCATTTGCGCCCACACACCTTATTTGATAGACACCCGGGGATTCAGGAATTTTTTTCCATTCATCATCTGTTAACTCATTAAACTTTTGCCAAGCAGTCCACTGAGTATTTATTGTAGGCATATTATCCCTCCTCCCACTTATTTTATCCCCCCCCTCCCTCGACGGGAGGGGTCAGGGGAGGGTGAAAGACCGTTGCCTTCTATAACCTCCGTAACGCCTTCGATATTTGTAAGCACATCGTTGTTCCAGAACCTTAATACCTTGAAACCCTCGCTCGACAACCAGCTATCTCTCTCAATGTCCCTGTCTTTATTTCGCTCGCTGTGTTGTCCGCCGTCAACTTCTATAATCAGCCGTTTCTCAAAACAAATAAAATCTACGATATATCTCCCCAGCGGCGACTGTCTTCTAAACTTGAATCCATAAAATTGTTTTGCCCTTAAGTGTCTCCATAAAAGACTCTCTGCTTCAGTGGCCCTTTTCCTTAGACCTTTGGCAACTTTGGTCAGGCCGCCAGCCTTGCCACCCATGCTGCTCACACCACCCTCCCCTTAATCCCCTCCCGTCGAGGGAGGGGAAATTTGGATACCCCGCAGCTTGCTGCGGGGTGGTTCATTGAAGTATATTTTTAGAGTGCCGGTTATCCGTATATCCTCAAAAAATTCTTGAGTATGTCTTTTCCCGGTTTCGTGAGTATTGACTCAGGGTGGAACTGGACGCCTTCGATGGGGAAGGTCTTGTGCCTCAATCCCATAATCTCGTCCATGTCTGTCCACGCGCTTATCTCAAGGCAATCGGGCAGGCCTTCTTTCCTTACAATGAGGGAGTGGTATCTGTTTGCCTCGAACGGGTTTTCAATGCCCTCGAATATGGTCTTTCCGTCATGATGCACCATCGAGGTCTTTCCGTGCATAAGCCTCTTTGCCTTAACCACGGCTCCGCCAAAGGCGTATCCGATTGACTGATGCCCAAGGCATACGCCGAGTATGGGGGTTTTTCCCGCGAAGCGCTTTATGGTCTCCACGGATATGCCCGCCTTGGCCGGGTCGCACGGCCCCGGGGAAATCACTATCTGCTTGGGAGCGAGCCTTTCTATCTCCTTTACGGTTATGGCGTCGTTCCTGTGGACAACGACATCGGCGCCAAGCTCCATGAAATACTGGACGAGATTATAGGTGAACGAGTCGTAATTGTCTATCATGAGGAGCATTTTTAAGAACCCTCTCTGGCGAGCTCGACCGCCTTAAGGAGCGCCGTTGCCTTGTTCACGGTTTCTTCATATTCCTTTTCAGGCACGGAATCAGCCACAATCCCTGCGCCCGCCTGCATGTAAATACGGCCGTCCTTGATGACCATCGTCCTTATGGCTATGCACATGTCCATGCCGCCGGAGTATGAGAAATAACCAACGGACCCGCCGTAAACCCCGCGTTTGACAGGCTCTAACTCCTCTATGATTTCCATTGCCCGTATCTTGGGCGCGCCCGTGAGCGTGCCTGCCGGGAAACACGCCCTCAGGGAATCAAAAGGCCCATAGCCGTTCATGAGCTTTCCCTTTACATTGGATACTATGTGCATCACATGAGAGTATTTTTCAACCGTCATGAGATTGTCCACCTCGACAGTGCCAGCGTCGCAGACCTTGCCCAGGTCGTTCCTTCCGAGGTCAACGAGCATTATATGCTCGGCCCGTTCCTTTGGGTCTGATAAGAGCTCTTTTTCGAGGAGCGCGTCCTCTGCCTCGTCCTTGCCCCTTTTCCTCGTGCCTGCTATGGGCCGGACATTGACGGAGTTTCCATCGGCCCGGACGAGTATCTCAGGGGACGAGCCCACGAGGCACATGTCCGAAAGCCTCAGAAAAAACATGTAAGGCGAGGGGTTTACGACCCTTAATGCCCGGTATATGTCAAACGGGTCAACATCGAGGGCCGTGGAGAACCTCTGGGATATCACGGCCTGAATAATGTCGCCGTCCACTATGTATTTCTTCGCCTTCCTTACCGCGGAGAGAAAGTCCTTTTTTGAAAAATTCGACGTTACCTCAGCGCCAACGGACGGGAGGAAGGCGACCTTCCTTTCAGGGGCCTTTCTCCTCAATGAGTCAACGAGGGAGTCTATTTTTTCGATTGCCCGCCTGTATGCGGCTTCAGGGTCTGACCCTTCCTCGATATAAGCGTTTGATATGACCTTGATTTTGTGCTCGATGTTGTCGAACGCGAGAAACGCGTCCGTGAATATGAAGTACAGGTCAGGCACATCGAGGTCTTTCTCCGCAGTGTCCGGAAGCCTCTCGATGTATCTTACGGCATCGTATCCCATATACCCTATGGCGCCGCCTGAAAACCTCGGCACGCCTTCAACCGGCGCGGCCCTGTAATTGGCGAGCATGGCTTTCAGCGCCTCTATGGGGTCGCCTTTTTCAGTCCTCCTCTGCCCATGCTCGACAATCTCGATGTTCCTTGCCTTTGCCTTGAGCACGGCGCGCGGCCCGATGCCTAAAAAACTATACCTGCCCTGCTTCTCTCCTCCCTCCACGCTTTCGAGGAGAAACGCGTCCTTGCCGGAGTCTATTTTCAGGAACGCGGACACGGGCGTGTCCATGTCCGCGAGTATGTCCCTGCACACAGGGACGATATTCGCGGACTTCGTCTTTTCCTTAAAGCCTTCGAGGTCCGGATAGTATCGCGGCGCGTTCATCTTTGTTTTACCGGTTAAAAGTTACCACATGCATTACGAGAGGTCAACTTACCCGTCTTTATACTCGGCTGAAAAAAAACAAAAAGGCCGTGGACAATCCCACGGCCTTTGAATGCAATATGTCGGGTTAAATCACATAAAGGCTATGGGCACACACCTCTGCCAACGCCATATGACTGCTCCGGCGGCAGTTTTCCTGATGGATGCGGCTTTAGCCTTTGAGTTCAACATGCAAAAATATTATACTTTTAAATAAGGTTTGTCAATTGCTTTCTAACAGGCCGACCCACGCCACTTGGCGCGGGTGCCCCGAAAAGTTCCAGATGCGAGGCGGCGAGGAGCGAGGAACGAGGCGTATTTCGTGTATACGCCGCAGTGACGAGCGGTTGCGAGGCTTTAGCCGAAGCAAACTCGGAGATTCCTCACTTCGTTCGGAACAGGCTCCGACAACGAAGCAG
>CAYIRV010000011.1:0-14780 GCA_964365865.1 uncultured Thermodesulfobacteriota bacterium
CGTCGCACGGATAAATCACCCCACCCAGCCTCCCCTTGTAAAGGGGAGGGGTTTTACCACAGCCAATCTCCTCCCCCTTATTGCAAAGAGGATGCGCAAATACACTCCCCTCCTTACCAAGGAGGGGCTGGGGGAGGTTGTTTTAGGCCCCTCGTCGCACGGATAAATCACCCCACCCAGCCTCCCCTTGTAAAGGGGAGGGGTTTTGTTTTATACACAATCTCCCCTCCTTACCAAGGAGGGGCAAGGGGAGGTAGCCGCCCTACCTGACGCCCATCGTCTTTTTACGGGACTTATGGCACCTCTGGCAGTTTTCGTAGCCCTTGGGCTGGTAGGCCACCTTGCCGTGGCACCTGCCGCAGTATTCGCCGTTCCAGATGTCATACATGGAGAACTGGTTGGCGCCCTTTTTAGCTATGAAGATTTTCGGGTGGCAGATGCTGCAGGACAGCCAGAAGGAATGGATTTTATGCGGGAAGACCACGTTGAACATGAGCCGGTCGTTTATCTCGAAAAGGATGTCCATATCGAGGGGGCCGTTAATGACCTTCTCTTTTATCTCGGCGAGCGTAACCTCGCGCGGCGTTTCCTTTGCGTCTGTCTTTACATCGGCCTTCGCGTCCTTTGGAGCGGCGGCAGGGGCCGCTAAAGCGGGCTTGTTGGATACCTTGTCTGTATTGAGCCACTTGAAGTAGTCGAGCTGGTATTCACCTGCCTCAAGCTCGCTGTCAGGCTTGAGGGTCCATCTCGGCTTTATGAGGCCCTGCTGGACGGCCTCGGTCCAATGCGGGTACCCGAACTTGTCCTTGGGAAGGTAGCGGAGCGCGCGGGTGAGCGCCTCTGATTCAACAGGCTCAGGCGGCACCCACGGGTCAGGCACCTTTATGCCGGAATAGCCGGTCTGGAGCCTCTTTTTAATTTCCTTGTTCTTGTCCTGCTCCCTGAGGGCTATGGCGCTCTTTGTGTTAAAGGCCAGGGACTTGGTGTTGAGCGCCATGGTCTCGATGCCGACATTCTCATCGAACTCAGAAGGGTCCTGAACCTCTTTGTTAGGGCTTATGCTGGAGCAGCCTGCCGCTGATATGAGGAGGGATAGAAAAGCTATTGAGACAAAGCGCCGCATGGGTTACCTTGCTTTTACACATCACGCATCACTGTCTCTTTAGAGGGAGGCAGTCTTTAAATCACCCCACCCAGCCTCCCCTTGTAAAGGGGAGGGGTTTTACGATAGACACATTCCCCTCCTTTACAAGGAGGGGCAAGGGGAGGTAGTTTTTAGGCCCCTTTCACGCATCACGGTCGTTAGGATTTCAGGCCGTCATCGCCCTGCCCTCGATGGTTCCTCGAAGACCTGCACCCTCTGGCCGTCAACCACGAAGAGCCTCTGTCTTTTGTCAATGTAGATGTAGGACGGGGAGTAAAGCTCTCCGTCCTTGAGGCCCTTAGTTCCGAGCGTGAGTTGGAGCGCGCCTGCCCTGTTGAAGACCGATATCCTGCCTGCGTGGCCGTCAAGCACGAATATCCTGCCGTCCTTGTCAACGGCAAGGCTTGTGGGGAAGAGGAACGAGCCGGGAGAGACGCCCCTTGACCCGAACCGGGTTATAAGTTTTCCCCCTGAGTCGAACACATAGACGCTTCCGGAGACCGTATCGAGCGCATAGACATCGTTTTTCTCGTCAACCCTGACATCGCTGAACCCGTAGAAGTTTTCTCCCTTTGCCGTGAGCTCGCTCACAAAAGAGCCGTCCCTCGTAAGCACGAGAATGCGCTTATTCAGCCTGTCGGTCACATAGAGCCTGTTCTGCGAGTCTATCGCGAGCCGGCCGGGCATGAACTCCTCCTTGCCTGCCGGAATGCCCGTAAGAACGAGGACAGCGGTCTCCTTTTTCTCAAGGTCTATGGACACCATCGCTCTTTTCGCGGCGTCAACGATGTAGAAGCGGCCCATAGAGTCCCTGACCACGGACACCGGAAACTCGAACTTCTCGCTGCTTAAGTCGGCTAACGGTTTAAACTCAGAATCAAAGGACACGAGCCTCTTGTTCGCCGAGTCAGCCACATAAAGCCTTGATTTAGCCTCGTCAAAGAATACCCCCCTCGGGGTCTTAAGAAGCCCTGTTGACTCCCCTCCTGTGAGCACTGCCGCGACCGCGGGCTTGACAGTCTCGGCCGCGCCCGCGCTTCCCGGCAAAGAGGCAAGGCTCATGGTAAGAAGCGCCGCGCTCAACAGGCGGACGAGCCCGCGCCTGTTGGCCGTCCGTGGAGGCGTATTGTTTTGCGTCTTCTTCATGTGTTTATGACCTCGCTAAAGCGCTGAATTTTAAAGCTGATGGCACCGGACGCAAAGCTCCTTGTCCTTTTCCTCTATCAGTATTGACGCCTCGGGCGAACCCATCGGGTTATGGCATGTCGAGCATGTCATCGGCGTCTTTGACCTTGGGTCAATGGCCTTCTCGCCAACCGGGTGCGTGAATGTCCCCTGCACCGGGTGGCAGTTTGCCATGGAGCATGTCTTGTCCCCCTGTTTAAGGAAGAACTGGCTGTTGGACCCGTGGGTCGAGTGGCATGACGAGCACTCCCCGAGCTTCGAGTGCTTGTGCTTGCTCTTTGCCACATAGTCGGCCGTGTCCGCGTGGCACCTGTAGCATACGCGCTCCTCCTTGTCGCGGAGAAGGTGCAACACATCCGATGCGTGCGGGTTGTGGCAACTCTCGCAGAACCGGCCCTCCGGGCCCGATGCAGCGTGGCTGTAAATGGTATTGAAGCTGTCCAAAGTTGTCTTGTGGCAGCCGAGGCAGTCCGGGCCTTCGGGCTTAAGCGCCCTGACCCCGGCCTGTGTATGGCACGAGGCGCACTTCTTTTCCTCGAATGGCTTGTGCATCGTCGCCTTTATAAGCCCCTTTCTGTCCGACGAATGCGGGCTGTGGCAGGAGAGGCAGTCGGAACCTTTTGAATCGTATACGCATGGCCTTGCGCCGCCGGCCGTCTTTCCGTAATGGCAGTCTGCGCAAAGCGCGGTCCTGTCCTTTACGAGAAGCCCTGGGGACTGGGACGAATGCGGACTATGGCAAGCCTTACAGTTGTTCTTCTTGACCTCGGGGTGAACATACTTTTTGCCGGCTACATCCTCCTTCTTGTGGCAGGAGTAACACTGTTCGCCTGCGGAGAGCTTCATGAGGCCGCGCGAATCAGATGAATGCGCCTCATGGCAGCTTAGGCACTTGCCCTCTGCTACCGGCCTATGGACAACAGCGTGGTCAAAGCCCTTTTTCCTGTCGTGGCACTTGTAGCAGAGCGCCTTTCCAGCGTCGGCGAGCAGGCCGCTGTGCTTGGACGCGTGCGGGTTATGGCAGGCCGTGCACCTGCCCTGCTTCACCGGCTGATGGACATTGGCCTTTGCCGCGAACTCCGCGGCCTTTGGATGGCAGGAGACGCAGTTGCCGGCCTCTCCTCCGGCAGGGTCCTTTGCATAGGGCGCTGTTGCGGACAGAAGAAACGCGGCAATTAGAATTACCGCCGCGAACAAGGGGCCTTTCAAGCCGGCCTTTGGTTTATTCCACATATAGAAATTCCTCGGTTCGTTTTTCATTATACCACACTGAAACCGGAATCGTTAAATCGCAGCCCGCCATAAATAGCCGCGGTCAGGGCTTCTGCTGATGGCACTTCTTACAGTCGCCCTTTTCAAACGGCTCGTGTCTGACATCGTAGAGCAGCCTCTTGTCCGAGCCCATGTGCGGGTCGTGGCACCCGGCGCAGTCCGCGCCCTTAACCGGAACATTCGAGTGCGCGGCCGAAAAAGCCGGGGAATCCTGTTCCTTATGACACCCGGCGCAAATCACTGACGGCTTTTCCGATAATAGCCCCGGCTCATCCGAATAATGCGGCCTGTGGCAGGCCGAGCATTCACCCTCTCCGGCAGGCTTGTGCGCGAATACGCCTTCCTTCTTTAAACCGGCCTCCATATCCTTGTGGCACTCGAGGCACAGGCTCTTAAGCGGCCTCGGAAGCGCCATCTTTATCTTGCCGCCGTGCGGGAGGTGGCAAGTGATGCACTTGCCTTCTTCAACAGGGGTGTGCCTGACCTTGGCGCTCTTAAGCCCTATTGTAACATCCTTATGGCAGCCGTAGCAAAGCAAGGCGCCCTCTTCCTTAAGCTGGCTCTTGTTGTTGCTCGCGTGCGCGTCATGGCATGAGAGGCACTTGCCCTCCTTAAACACCTTGTGCTCGCCCTCCTGCTGGGCCTCCCTCTTAATGTAGTGGCAGGAGAAGCACAACTCCTCGGCCTTTGTCTTAAGGAGCTTGCCGTCGTCCGAACTATGCGGGGCATGGCAGGCCGTGCAGACGCCGGATGCAACCCTCGGATGCCTTGTCACCTTCTTGAAATTCTTCTGTGCCTGAGTATGGCAGGAGTAGCACATGTCCCCCTCGGCCAGAACCAGCGACACTGGCTGGTCAGAGCCGTGGGCATCGTGGCATATAACGCACTTGCCCTCGCTGACCGGGCTGTGGGTAACGGCTTTGGCGAACTGTTCGCGCTTGTGGCAATTATAGCAAAGTCCGGCGCCCTCTGCCTTGAGACCGTTCTTGTTGTCCGACGCGTGCGGGTCATGGCATGAGGAGCAGTCCCCTTTTGCGACCGCGCTGTGCGGATATTTCGACTCGGCCTTCTTCCGTACAGGCTCGTGGCAGCCGTAGCAAAGGGGCTTCTCGTCCTTTATAAGCACGGCCTTGTGGTCGGATGCGTGCGGGTCATGGCATAAGGAGCAGTTGCCGTCGGCAACAGGCTTGTGCCTGAGAGCCTTTGACTCAAACTCCTTTGACTTGGCCTCATGGCAGGAGTAGCAGAGCTTGTCGCCCTGAAGTTTTGTTGAAAGCGGGGTCTCCGAATCAGGGCTTAAGTGGCAGCTCTGGCAATCCCTCTTTGCGTAAGGGGAGTGGCTGACCTTGCGAACAAGCTTTTCAGCCTCGGATGCGTGCGGCGGATGGCAGCTTAAGCACCTGGCTCCCTCGACCCTGTAGCCGAAATGGGATTTTATAAACGGCTCTTGCGAGGCGTCATGGCACCTGATGCAGAGGTCGTTTTTATCCGAAAGAACGGAGTTCTCGTAGTCCGATGAGTGAGGGCTATGGCAGTTCAGGCAGTTCTCTTGAGCGGCCTTATGGGTCGCCCTTCCCTCAAACCGCTCCTTCTTGTGGCACTGATAACAAAGTTCGTTGCCAGCGGCGCGGAGCAGCCCCTTTGCCTCCTTGACCCTGTAGCCTGAATGCGGGTCGTGGCACTTAAGGCACATGCCCTCTTTTATAGGCGTATGCAGGTGCGCCTTTTCAAGCCTTACCCTGTCCTTTTCATGGCACTTGTAGCAGAGCGCGCCGTCGTGCAGCCTGAGCCTCAAGGCGCCTATGAGCCCGTGGGGCACATGGCAGGACTCGCAGTCCTTGTCGGCTACGGGCTTGTGCAAAGGCCCGGCGCTGTAGCGCTCCATGTCCTTCTGGTGGCAGTCCGCGCACGACCTCCTGCCTGCGCCCGGAGAGACGGCGCACCCGGCTAAAACCGCGGCAACGAAAACAGCAGCTATGGACGCAAATACCTTGTGTCTCAACCCTTAGCCCCCCTTAAGATTGGCAAGCTCCTTCTCGTTTATGTCAACCGGCACGGTCTCCTTGAGCCGCTTCAGGTAATCCTTCAGGAGCTTCTGATACTTATCGTTGGAGAGATTATTCGTTATCATGCTCTTCAAGTCTTCAAGAGGAAAATATTCGCCCTTTTTAAGCCCCCTGAACTCTATGAGCGCCGCGCCGTCCTCGGAATAGAATGGCCCGAGCCTGTCGCCTTTTTGGGCCTTATAAAAGCCCTCCTGGATGTCATTGGAGAACATCTTTGTCTGAACCCAACCCATATTGCCGCCCTTTTTAGCGGATGACGGCTCCTTGGAATGCTTCTCCGCGAGATAGGCGAAGTCCGCTCCTTTTTTAAGGTCTTCAAACGCGGACAGGGCCGTCTTTTCATCCTCAAAGAGGATAAACCCTATATCTACGCTGTCGCCCTCCCTGAAGGACTCGCGGTTCGCATTATAATATTCCAAAATCTCTGCGTCATCAACATTTATCTGCGGGGCGATGACCTTGCGCTGGAAAAGCTCCGCAAGGAGGCCTTCCCTGTACCTCTTGAGCTTTCTTTTGATGTCATCGTCTTTTTCCTCGTATCTCCTGCTTTGGGCCTCGTCATCGAGAAGCCTGTTGATGATGAACCTGTCGAGGACCTGCTTCCTTGCGGACGGGTCCTCAGGGAAGTGCCCGCCCCTGAACCATCCGGCAAGCTCCTTGCCGGTTACGGCAGCCCCTCCGGCCTCGGCAACGGCCTTATCGAGCGTATCAGGCTTATCGAGCGCCATGGCATCTAACGCATCAGCATAAATCTTCACATTCCCGGCTGCGCGGAGCCCTTCGAAATAGCGGGCCTCGGCCTCTTTGGTCTTCTCGGCTAAGATAAGCTTTTTTATTTCCTCGCGCTCCTGAGCCGTTATTTCCCTCGGCTTGTCCCCGGCCTGTGCTTCGCCGTCCTTTGTGCCGGCCTCTTCAGGCTTTTTTTCCTTGTCTTTTTCCTTGTCTTTTTCCGTATCCGCGGCCTTCTTTTTTTCCGCTTCATCCTTAAGTTTCTTTGTAAGGCGCTCCTCTATCTCCGCATCCTCGACCTTGAGCTTGTCGTATATCATCTCCTGACGGAGCCTCTCAAGGAAGAGGTTCATGGCATAGTTGTTGAAGGTGTTTATGAAGTAGCTCTCCTTGTCGAGGGTGTGGTTCTTTGCCTCTATATACATGAGCTTTTTGTCTATGAGCTCCTCGATGAACTTCGTGTAGTCCTGCGGCGCGAAGGATGCCTCCTCGGACAAGGCCTTGCCCACCCGTCCGCTCATGTGGAGGAGCTTGATTTCCTTCAAAAACTCTTCTTTTGTGATTGTCTCTTCCCCGACCTTGACGAGATAGGGCTTGCTTTTTCCAAACGGCCAGACCGCGTCTGAGGACGATGGGAGCGCGAGGAGCAGCGCAAAGAGCATTATGGCCGCGCACAAAAACCCTGCGGCGCGTTGGGCCGGCCAATACGGCCGCCTGCATTTAAAAGATGTCATGAGAGAGGCCCCTTCAACGATGTATTATTTCGGCTGTTCCTTCTTCTCTGTATACAAGGCGCCGACCATCTCTGACACCACCTTCTTGGCAAGCGCGGTTACCGTCCTGACCTTGCCGATGTCAAAGGCTATCGAGTAGTCGCTCCCCTTCCTCTTGTTCTGCGCTGACCAGATGATCTTGCCTTCCCTCGGCTCTATCATCCGGGCCGTGACCGAGACGATCGGCACAGGGAGCCCTGAACTCCTGCCGTCGTCGAACTCCTCAACGGTGCCGACAATGGCCGCGTCGAGATTAAGCCTGCTGCAGAGGGCCTTGAGCTTCTCCATTTCGATTTCGCCTATGGTGCTCATCCTCTCCTGCCCGATGAACTGGACTATGTTGCCCGGCTCCTCGACATAAAACCTCTTTGTCCTGAAAAGTTCGGTGACAAAAAAGCCGGCGACAATATCCCCGGCCTCTGGGACAGCGCTCATGTTGGCAAAGGGCAGGACCGCCACCCTTTTGATGTTAAACACATCGGCAACCGGAGGCGGCCCGACTTCCCTCTTTGCCGCGCATGATAGCATAAAGACACAAAGCAAGCCACAAAAAAAGAGGAGCGCCGGCCTTTTGCCCTTTTTGCTCATAACCTGAAGCCTTTAAGCGCCTCTTTGAGCCTCCGGGCGAGCTCGGCCACCTCCGCAGCGGAAGGGTCTTTTTTCGCCATCTCGTGCGCCTTGTGCTGAAGTTCCAGAGCCGCCTCGTTTATCATGCCCACCTTATCCTTCAGCCTGTCCTGCATTATATTCAACGCATCCGCGAGGTCCTGCATCTCATCGCCGTTGCGCACCGTGAATTTCACGGTAAGGTTCCCGTTGCCCACCTCATCCTTTATAAGACGCTCCATCCTGTAGAGGGGGCCGGCTATCTTGTGCGGGAAGAAGACCGTGAGTATAAGGGCCGTGACCAGGCCGGTAACCAGGGCTATAATCACGACCGGGAGCAGGAAGTCGAGGAATGTGGTCGCCTGTATGTGAAACTGCTTGAAGGACTGGCCTACGCTCTGCCTGCTGTAGAAATAAAAGAAGATGCCTGAAAGGCCTATGGCCACCACCACTATTAGCATAACCCTTAAGAGGAGCCTGATCTGCATCCCCCTTTTGATTGAAAAATTCACGCTCCTTCTGCGGTTCACTATAGCCATATCTTCCCCCTTTAAGGACCCCCTCACCTTTATCCTCTCCCCTGTGGGGAGAGGATAAAGGTGAGGGGCATAATCGTAAACATTAAAAGTTGATAGGACTTTAATTTTGCAGTCCTCAATAGTCTTGAGTCTTCAGTTAAACGGCCCCTTCAGTGTGGCACACGACGCACAGGTCGCTACTTTCGTCGAGCCTGCCGAAGTGCCTCCTCATCCCGCCGTGCGGCTCATGGCATGTCACGCATGTGAGCATACCCCCTTCGATGGTGGGAAGCACGGCCGCCATCCTCGTCTTCGGCCCCTTGCTCCTTATGCCCACGGGGTGGGAAATCCCCTGAGAATGGCACTTGACGCACACGGTTATGTGCGAATGCCTCTTTGGCGTAAACCCGAAGCCGTGCTGGTCCAGCTCCGACGGCTCGGTCACTAAAAGCCGGGCCTTGACCGGCCGGTCCGCGATAAACTGTAGATATGCCCCGCCTGTCCCCTTTACCCTGAACAAGCGCACATCCTTCACGATAGGGTGGCCGTCCGGGATATACCGCTTTGCCGCAATGGGCCTTCTCGCCTGAGCGGTGTCGAGGGTGAAGACCTCCGAGACATTGGCATTCCCGTATATGTCCCTGCTGGTAATCCTGTATCTGTAGACCGTGGAGGGCTTGAGGCCGGAAAGCCTTATGCCGTGGCTTTTGGAAAACACCTTGTCCGATATCGCCCTGTCCCCGTATTCGATATTCTGTCCGTAGGCGACCTCGGCATTGGTGGGCTTATCGGTCATCCAGCGTATATCCGCCTCGATAAACACGGACTGGACGATGCCGTCAACCGCCACATCGCTTATGATGGGCGGCTTCAGGTCGTTCTCAACAGCGTAATCCACAAGCTCGGAGGGCATGAACTTTACGGAGGTTGTCGCGCTGTTGCCTGAGAGGTCTTTAACGGCAAGCTCTATCTGGTAGTTCCTGTTTCCCGACAAGCCGCCTAAAAAAAATATCTCATCCTGCTCGGCCTCAACCGCGGACAGTTCCCATGTGCGGCCCGACTTGAACGTCTTGATGATATGGCATGTATCGCAGTTTTCCTCAACGCCCTTATGGCGGTAGCTGAATGCCTTGAGCTCGGCGTAGGTGTCCCTCAGGCCGAGGCTTGCGGCCTTTGCTCCGGAATGGCAGCCCGCGCAGGAAGATGCGTCGTCACCAGCGTGACCGCCGTCGCCGGCAATGGATATAAGCAAGATGAACAGAACTACCACGGATGCGGATGTCTTTACCAGTATCCTTCCCACGGTTAAAAATCCGCTGTGAACTCGCCTTCCTGTTTCAGTTTCGTGAACGGGGTCTTTTTGTGGGTAAAAAACGAGGGGATTGCCTTTGTAATGGCAAAGGTGTTGTCTGCGTCATCGGTTGCGGTTACCGAGAAGGTCAGGTTGTTTATGTCCATCGGCGGCTCAAGCGGATATTCAAGCACCTCCGGCAAATGCCCTTTCCCCTCCATCGTCTTTACGACCTTGCCTTCCTTGTTCAGTATGGAGAACTTCCACGATGCGATGGCTTCTTCCTTGACCGTCTTGAAACTGAATACGATTATATCGCCTTGCGTGTCAACTTCAACCTTTATATCAGGGACCTTCTGTTTTACCATAAGCTCTCCGGAGAGGCTCGTCTCGTTTCCGGCAGGGTCCTTTACCGTGAACCTGTAGTCATACCGCCCCTCGTCAACCATCTGAAGCTTGTCAGTCTCCCCCTTCCATATAAGCCCCTTGGGGAGCTTGCCGTAGCCCTTGTCGCTCCTTACGATAATCCCCTTCTTGTCGTAGATTTCCATATTCCACTCGTCAACCGAATCGAGGCTTGAAAGCTTGGGGGTGAAGATTACCGCGCCCTGCTTCCGGGGGGAAAAGACCTTCCTGTTGAGGGTCATGGTAATGAGCGGCGGCGTGTTGTCAACAACGAACTTGACCGCGGAATTGAAAGGAAAAGGTCTTCCGTAACGGTCAAATGCCATGAAGTCAACGATGTATGCGGCCTCTGCCTGAGGGGCGTCAATGCCGCCCTCGAACATGCCATCCCCTGTGCTCGAAAGCACCAATTCCTTTCCGTCCACTATGGCCCAAACCTCAGCCGGGTCTTCCATAATGGGGATGAACCGGGCCTGAAGCCGTATCTTTTCCCCGCTTTTCCCAAGGGCAGGCTCGGCAGCGACGCTTTCAAGCTCAAAAGGCCTCAGGTCCTCTTCGTTCAGGACATATGTGTCGGGGACCGTTGAAAGGAGGGTCCTTAAGACCCTTGCGGAGAGTTCCTCCGCTGAACTGACGATGCCGAGGCCCAAGAGACCCTCGAAGTCGCGGCCCGAGTACGAAAGGTTCTCGGCCCACACTATGGCGCCGTCAACCGTGCTTACGAGCCGCGCAGTAACGCCCACGGCAACCCCGTCGTTGGTCTCGGCAAAAAGGACAATGGAGCCGAGGAGCACCGCGTCAACGCCGAGGAGCTTGCCCATCTCCCTCGCAACAGGCCTGCTTACCGCGCCTGTAAACCGTATCCTCTTTTGGGCGAGGAAACCGTCAATCACATCTTCGTCTGCAAAGGATAGGCCCCTTGATGCAAGCTCGGCCTTCATCAGCTCCAATATTAAATCCGTGGCCTTTGGGGCAGCGCTCATGTTCTCAAAGGGGAAAATAGCTATCTTTTTTATAGGATAGGACTCCGCTGATTCAAGACCAGCGGGAAAGAGAGCGGCGCTCGCGGTGTCGTCTGCAAGGAGGGCCGTTGCATCCTGTTTCTCAAAGGCCGACTCAGAGGATGGTTCTGCGGACAAACTGCCGTCCATTGGGAAAACCGCTGCCTTGTCTGCGGCATCCGCTGCCACAGGGGCGGCCTGCATGGACTCTTTGCCGCTTTCAAGCCCAGACTGTTTGAATTCAGACGCCTCCTGCAGAGCGGCCATAGGCGCGTCCTCGGCTTTCGCATATGGGATAAAAATTTGGGATAAGACAAGAAATGAGGTGAAAAGGAGGGCTTCTATAGAAAAAAAACGACAGTGCCGGCCTTCAGGGGCCGTTTCTTCAGGGCCATTAAAGCCCTTTTCATTGTCATCCGGATAGATTATCATTATCTCTCCGCGTTAACGCTAACCTTTCGGTGTGTCCACTAAATCCGGGGAAGGGCAACCCTCATCCATATTATCGCGGTTTGGGTTAAAAACTTAAGCTGTATTATATGCTCAAACCGCCTAAAACACGAGGTCAAGCCCCTTCTGTACCGCCTGCCTCGTGAGAAGCGTTGCGTCAATCTCTTCAACTCCAACGATCCTTCTCCAGAAACTCGCGCCCCGCTCAATGACCTTGACCTGCCAGAGTATCGTGCCTGAACCCGTATCGAGCATCCTTATGGATACGGCAACCACCCCGCTCGTTCCGGCCCTGCTCCCTGAATACTCATCAACGCTTCCGAGGACAACGGCCTGAACCCCAAGCTTTTCACCAATGAGATTCAGGGTTTCCTTGTCAACCTGAACCGCCCTGCCCTCTTCGTAGCCTTCCTGCCTTATTATGACAGCCAACACCTTTGACACCTCGCCCTGTTCCACAACATCAAAGAGCATCCGGGACATGAGCTCGACCGTAAGCGAACTTCTGACCTTTTCCCCTGCGTATCTGTCGTCGCTTAAGTTGTTGAACGGAAGAACAGCCACCTTCTTAAGATACGAGAAGTTTGCCGCCGGGTTTATATATCTTACGCTCGTGCTGGCGCATCCCGAAAGACATAACAGCGCGAGCAACATTAATACGGTGGTTATACTTTTGATATTATTATACATCATCTCACCCAATGATGCAATGGTTTTTAATATAAAAGCCTTTTTCACCCTCTTATCTAACTCAGAACTCATCAACAAACCCATCGCTGCACAAGCCTTCTTTGCTGGAAAAATTCGCCTTTATGTAACGCACCGATATACAAATAACAAAATAGCGCTAAAATCTATAACAATTATACCTTACCGCAAAGATATATGCAACGAGTCTTTTCTGCGCCAGACAGACACATACACCAGCATATCTACCGCCAAGTGATGATAATGGTCTTCATGGTCAAAGTCCAGTTAAAATGTCTTAATGAATTCTTAACGGAAGTTACCCTCTGTGCTGACTTATTTGCTAAAGGCAGCCTAAAACCTGAGCGACCCCCTTACATAAACCGAGCTTGAGGAGTCTTCGGTAATGCCTCCCTTCTGCACAGTGGCCGAATAGCCCATGTTAAAGCTAAGCCTCATAAACGGGCTCCAGCTTAAACTCGCCCCCTTGTTCACGCTAATCTTCGATGTCCCGTACCGGGCCTCGGTCTGTATGTTCCTCGTGGGAAGCCATGTGAACGAATACCCCTGCGAAAAATCAGGCAGGAGCGTATAGTTGGCTGTTGCATAAACCCTTCTCGTGGGGGAATATGTTATGACCGCGCTGGAGGTCTTGCCTGTGGAGGACGCATCCCCGGCGGGAGTTCTGCTTTCAGACGAATAATATGTCGAATTTATGAGCATGTTGAGTTCATCCCATGGAAGAAGCCTTATGTTGGCGTTGTAGCTTGAGCTATCGGTTTTCGAGCCGTCCACGGTGTTTTTCGCCTTATTCATGCTTGTGCCAAGCCCCACATCAACCCCGGTGTAAAGGTTCATGAAGACCGTGGCGCCCACAGAGTCGTTTATGGCCTCTGCCGAGCCTTTGCCGCTCGCTGAGGAGAAGTGGCCGTAGCTCAGGCTGCCGTTCAAAGTCTTAAGCGGCGTAGCGGATAATGTGAATGAATAGTTGGCCGAACCTGTCTCCGAGGACAGAGGCGAGCCGGGGAGCAGGTTTTGCGTAGTGCTCGTGCTCGCGCTTGAAAAACTCGAGCTTAAGGCGAGGTACTGAGGCATGACGATGTATCTTATGTTCACCCCGTGGGTCAGGCTCTTTGAATCGCTCTCGGATATGCCCTGAAAGGAGCTGTCCATGGAAAGGTTGTAGTTGATGTTGAGCCTGTCCCACGGCGCGTAGGAAAGATTGAACCCGCCGAACTGCCGCCGGATTTCGTAATCGAGGGCTATCTGGGGCGTTGAGAGGATGTATGCCCGGGCCTCCAACTCCGTCACATTGATGGCCGAAGCGCCGGCAGGGTTTGCCGTGTTCACGACCTTAAAGTACTCGGCTGTGGTCTCAGGGAATGTGAACGCCACCCTTGAGAACTGCGAATTATACGAAGCCACGGCCCCGGGAATGAGCGTCCAGTTGACCCCGTCCGCGCTGGAGTAAACCTGGAAACCGAATAAACCATTGGCCACATAGGCCGACATGTTCGAGGCGGTTGTCGTGTCGGTTATGCTCAGGTACAAGTGCAGCTTGTGCGCCTCGTGGGAGACAAGGAACCTGACCCCGATGTTATTGTTTATATTGCCTGTAGAGCCGATGTCTATACCAATAGAACCGGCCTTGTCCCCGTCTATAAGTCCGGGCGTGTTCGTAAGGCCGCCGATGAGCGGCGTAGCGGTGACGGCATACAGGCCTTCAACGAGCACCATGCCCACATCAAACCTGCTGGGCTGGCCCTGGCTCGTGTTCTTGCTGTCGGACAACCCATAACCCGCGTTTAGGCTCATGCGCAGCTTGTTATCGAGCGCGGAATTTGAAAGCTCCGCGCTCACATTATGAGAGAGCGTATCTACGGTGGTGAGCCCCACCTTGTCCTCGCTGGAATTGTTGTTGAGCGAATAGTCCGCCCTAGCGTTGACGCCGAGAAGGTCTTTGGAATAGCCGGTTACCATGTTCGTGGATGTAAAGACCGTGTTCACCTTGTGCACATCGAGGTAGTCCTCGGTGGCCGCGCGGTTCATGGTCATGGAAAGGGACGGCCATTTGGAGACCGGGAGAAAAAAACCGGCGTTCATGTTAGCGGTCGTAATAGGCTCCGCGCCCGTAGGAGCGGTCTCTGTCCTCGTGTACCCGAATGTTATGTCGTAAAGCCGCGGCGGATTGAAGTTGAGGGTGAGCATCGGGTACATGCTGTCCCGCTTCGCGCCGTCGGCGTCAATGAATGAAAGGCGCACATCCCCTGATAAGGAAAGAACAGGGGTAATATACTTGCTGAAGCCTAAGGTATAGCCCTGATTGAAGGTCTTTGACGAGATTTCCTTGCCCGCCGACGAGGTGGTGGTTTTCTGATAGCTCAGGTCGGCCTGACCGGATAATTCGGCGTTTGCGGCCAGCGGCAGGAACGCAAACGTTGCGAAGAGGACCGCGGGAAGAAGGTATCTCATCATAGTGTCATCTGTCGAGGATTATCGCGCCGTACGGACCCTTGCCTACATAAAGCTCTTTTATGAACCTCTCGCCGATGGGGTCTAAAACCGATACGGTATCCGACATGGCGCCGGTTATGTAAAGCCTGTTCCTCTTTTCATCGGCTGCGGCCCATGCCGGGCCTCTACCCGCGGGCAC
>CAYIRV010000012.1:0-14746 GCA_964365865.1 uncultured Thermodesulfobacteriota bacterium
GCCCTCGCAGAGGCGGCCTCTAAAAGACGGCGCATCCTGATGGTCGGGCATATCTTCGTGTACCATCCGGCTGTCACGGAGATAAAAAAATGGGTGGATGATGGGCGCATAGGCGCGGTCTGCTACATCAATTCCTCAAGGCTCGGCATGAGGCCGCCTGGCACAAGTGTCAATGTCGTGTGGGACTTAGCATGCCACGATGTGGCTATGATACAGCATCTTATCGGAGCCGAGCCTCTGGAGGTGAGCGCATTCGGCAAGGATTATATGAAAGAGGGGTGCGTTGACGCCGCGTTTATCAACATAACTTTTCCGGGCAAGATATTCGCGAATATCCATGTCGGATGGCTCATGCCCGGTAAGGTGAGAAAGACGTACATCATGGGGAAGAAAGGGGCGCTTTTTTTTGACGATACGCTCGCTGTTGAAAAGGTCGCTGTTTACGGCGAGGGGATTGACTCGCGGTTTAATTCAAGGGACACGGACGCAGGCGCAATTACATACGGCTCAGGGATTGTCATCCGGCCTGCAATAGACGCCAAGGAACCGCTCCTTGCCGAGTGCGAGCATTTCATTGAGTGCGTAAGAGGCGGTAGCAGACCACTGACCGGCGGTAGGAGCGGGGTCTCGACGGTTAAAGTCCTCGAAGCCGCGTGCGAATCAATAAACATGAACGCAAGGCCCGTCAGGCTTTGCCGGGAGAATGACGACAGGAGATTGGCATGAGGGTTCTTGTTACAGGCGGCGCGGGCTTCATAGGCTCGCACACGGTTGACGCGCTGGTTGAAAAGGGACATGAGGTAACCATCCTCGACAGCCTTGAGAAGCCGGTGCATCTTTCGGGAAGGCCTGAGTATCTTAACAAGGACGCCCGGTTCGTTCAAGGGGATGTCCGGAACAGGGATGACTTTTTAAAGGCGCTCGAAGGCGTTGAGGCGGTATTCCATTTTGCGGCGTATCAGGACTATCTTACGGACTTTTCAAAATTCTTCAGCGTGAACGCGGTGGGCACGGCGCTGCTGTACGAGCTTATCGTGGAAAAGAGGCTGCCGGTCAAAAAGGTGATAGTCGCGTCCTCACAGGCCGTGTACGGGGAAGGCAGGTGCGCTTGCAAGTGTATGCCCGCCGGGACATTCATCTATCCTGACATTAGAAAGGAAGAAGACCTCAGGGCAGGCAAGTGGGAAATCCCATGCCGACAATGCGGCGGCTGGTTAAGTCCTCTCGAGGCCGATGAAACAACGGTGAACCCACAGAACCAATACGCGGTTTCAAAATACTCGCAGGAGATGACCGCGCTTAATATCGGCAAAAGATACTCGCTCCCGACGGCGCTCCTCAGGTACTCAATCGTGCAAGGGCCGCGCCAGTCGTTTTTTAATGCCTACTCCGGCGCGTGCAGGGTTTTTGCCTTGAGCCTTTACCTCGGCAAAAGCCCGCCGGTATACGAGGACGGTGCGCAGTTAAGGGACTATGTGAATATCGAGGATGTGGTCAGGGCAAATATGCTCGTATTAAGCGACGAAAGGGCTGATTACAGGGTCTTTAATGTGGGCGGCGGCAGGCGGCATACGGTTCTTGAGCTTTATAGGGCTGTGGCAAAGGCGCTCAAGAGCACGGTTGAACCGAGGCTCGACAACAGATATAGATTCGGGGACACGAGACACATAATATCGGATATATCAAGGCTCAGGGCCCTCGGGTGGGAGCCTTTAAACACGATTGAAAAGAGCGCTGCCGCCTATGTGGACTGGCTAAAGGAACAGACAGGAATCAGCGACATGCTCGATTGCGCCGCAGAGAACATGGAAAGGCTCGGAGTGGTGAGGAGGTCGGCCGTATGATAATAACCCAGACGCCGCTCAGGATAAGCCTGGCCGGCGGAGGAACGGATTTCAAGGAGTTTTACATCAAGGAGGGAGGCGCGGTCGTCAGCACGACCATAGACAAATATGTCTATGTGATTATCAAGGAGAGGTTCGACGACAAGATATATATAAACTATTCCCGGAAGGAAATCGTTGATTCGGTCGAGGAGATAAAGCACGGGATAGTGCGGGAAGCCATGAAAAAGACGGGTGTTGACAAGGGGGTTGAGATAACCGTTCTTGCCGATGTGCCGTCAGAGGGGAGCGGGCTCGGGTCATCGAGCAGTTTTACCGTCGGGCTTCTTAATGCCCTTTACGCGTACAAGGGGACATATGTCGGAGCCGCGCAGCTCGCCGAAGAGGCGTGCGGGATAGAGATAGACGCGCTTATGGCGCCGATAGGCGTGCAGGACCAGTATATAGCGGCGTTCGGCGGGCTCAGGTTTTTCGAGTTCAGCAAGGACGGGCGCGTGAGCTCTGAAAGGCTCGACATAAACGCCAATGAGAAGATGAGGCTTTACTCGAGCCTGCTTCTTTTTTTCACGAACATAACGCGCAGCGCCTCGACCGTCCTCTCCGAGCAGAAGAACAACATAACGGAAAGGGTTAAAGAACTCAAGAGGATAAGGGACTTCGCCTACATGACGCGCGAGTGCATAAATAAAGGGTATTTCGACGATATAGGCAAGCTCCTTCACGAAGGCTGGATCGAGAAGAAAAGGCTCGCGTCCAACATAAGCGCGCCGAGGATTGACGAGGATTACGAAAAGGCGAGGGGCGCCGGCGCCACGGGCGGAAAGCTCGCCGGAGCGGGCGGCGGAGGGTTCCTCCTCCTCTACTGTCCCCTTGAGCGGCAGAACTCGCTCAAGAGGGCGCTTAACGGAATGAAGGAGCTTCCCTTCATGGGTGAGAAGGACGGGAGCAAGGTCATATTCAATATGGGGAGATATGAATGGAAGTGAACGGCCGCATTTACCGAAGGCGCCGGCGATGAGGGCCTTTATACTCGCGGCTGGAAGGGGCGAAAGGCTGAGACCCTTGACCGATACGGCGCCGAAGTGCCTTATGCCGGTGTGCGGCGAGCCTCTCTTAAAGATATGGCTTGAATCCTGTGAAAGGTCCGGCGTAACCGATGTTCTCATAAACCTGCATCATCTGCCTGAGATGGTCGCGGGTTTTCTGAAGAATGCCGATACAAGGGTCAGGGTAACTACGGTCTTTGAAGAAGAGCTTCTCGGCAGCGCAGGGACGCTCCTTAAAAACAGGGGATTCGTTCAAGGCGAAAGGGATTTTTTCATTATCTACGCGGATAATCTGACGAACGCAAACCTTATAAAGATGGCGGAGTTCCATAGGCGAGGGACAGAGCTCTTGACAATGGGGCTTTTCAGGACAGAGCGCCCGGCAGAGTGCGGGATAGCCGAGTCCGATTCATCAGGCAGGATTATTTCCTTTGTGGAAAAACCGTTTAACCCTGCCTCAGACCTCGCCTCAGCCGGAATCTTTGTCTCATCCAACGCGGTGTTTGACCACATACCGGACGGGTTCGCTGACCTCGGAAGGGATGTGCTGCCTAAGCTTGCGGGCAGGATGCAGGGGTATCTCATAGCGGACTTCCTTATGGACATCGGGACGATTGAAAGATACAGGCTCGCGGAGAGGGAGTGGAAGAAGCTTGGCGGGCTTAGAGACAGTTATGCCCGTCAAATGGTCCCGCTTCAGGTGGCATTAAGGCCGAAAATCGTTTTAGCCTGACCGGAGGTTTATATGGGTATAGTTCTAAAGACCGGGCCTCTTGAGAAAACCGCGATGAGCGGCATAGGCATGGATTTCGCAAAGGCGTATCTTGAAGGTCTGAAGCTTAGCGTCGAGACGCTGCCGCTTAACGCGCTATCGAGGATAGCGTTAGTCATATGGGATGCGTACCTGTTGAACAGGCAAATCTTCATCATAGGAAACGGCGGGAGCGCGGCAACGGCTGCCCACTTCGCGTGCGACCTCGCGAAGGGCACTATAACGGATGGCAAGAAGAGGTTCAGGGTGATAGCGCTTACGGATAATATCCCTGTCATAACCGCGTGGTCAAACGACTTCGGATACGACCGCGTTTTTGTGGAGCAGCTTAAGAACCTCCTTCAGCCAGGGGATCTGGTCATAGGGATAAGCGGCAGCGGGAATTCAAAGAATGTCCTTTCTGCCATGGAGTATGCGAGGGCCTCGTCCGCCAATACCATCGGCATCTGCGGCCTCGGCGGCGGCATGATGCCCGGGCACGCCGATGAATGCCTGATAGTAGATTCCACGGACATGCAGCAGGTCGAGGACATACACCTTATCATCACTCACATAATGTCGAGGTTTTTAAGGCTCTGTGTCGAGCAGGGCTTTCAAGGCGCGGGGCCGCAATGGAAAGGCTGACACTGATCATACCGGCATACAATGAGGAAGGAAGTTTAAGGAAATGCGTCCATGAAACGCACTCTTTTTTAAGCGCCGCGCTCGAAGACTTCGAGCTTATTATCGTTGACGACGGGAGCACGGACAGCACATGGGATATCGCTTGCGAGCTATCGAGGACATTTAAAAATCTGTCTGTTGAGAGACATAAGACAAACATGGGCATAGGAGCGGCGATCCGGACCGGGATTGAGGCGTCCAAGCGCGAGCTTGTGTTTTATCTCCCGGCCGATAACCAGATGGACATACGCGAGCTTCCGCTATTTCTTGAAGAGATAAGGGATGCGGACATAGTCGCCGGATGGCGCGTGAACCGGGTGGTCGGCCTTAAAAGACTGGTGCTCTCGAAGATATACAACTTCATGCTCAGCCTCATATACGGGATAACCGTGCATGACATAGGCTGGGTGAAGCTCATGAGAAGAAGCGCGGCCCAAAGTCTCAAGCTTGCATCTGAGAGCGCGTCAATTGATGTAGAGATACTCGTTAAGGCGAAAAGGCTCGGACTTAAGGTCAAAGAGGTTCAAGTCCACGAGATGCCGAGGACAGCGGGCGAGGCAAAGGGCGCCAATATGTCCCGCGTCCTTAAGCTCTTTTTCGATGTCCTTCTGATAAAGAAGACGGTTTAGGAGAGGCGGATGGCTACTGAAACGAAACAACAAGAAGCAGCCCCTCATGCCGGAGATATAGACGCTCTGGCAGAGGGCGATGCCCGGCAGCACGGCAGAGACGGCTATCTGAGCGCCATAAGGCCGTCCTCTCTGATAGACAGGTTCATATCCGCGGCCTGCGATAACTTGGGGCTTGTTACTACGGTATTTCTTGTCCTGTTCGCCATCCTCATTTACCATAGGTGGTTTGCCGAGGGGGTGATAGCGAGGACCGACCTCTTCCTGCCTTCGAATGAGTGGATGTCAGACCATGCAGGCATGCCTCAGATATGGAACGAGGAAGGCGGCGGTCATGTGCTTGCGATTTACGAGGCCCACGCGCACCTTCACTGGCTCTGGGCGACATTGCATCAGAAGGCCGGACTCGCCATAGATGCGGGGAGAAGGCTCCTCTGGTTCCTGCCGTTTTTCACAGGTCTTTTTTCAATCCACGCGCTTGGCCGGGCGCTCTACAAGACAAGGACGGCGGGCATCGTATCCGCGGTCTATTTCATGGCCTCGAACATGACCGTATGGGCGGCGCATGTGTCATGGATACAGGGCATAGCGGGCTTAAGTATTGCCCCTCTCGCGGTTCTTTTTTTCATAAAGGCGTCAACAGGCCGGAACTCGCTTGACATCGCAAGGCACGCGCTTTTTGGCGGCATCCTTTTGTCAATCATAGCCTGGTACGACATGAAGGTGGCACTGATGGCCTATGCCTTTATCACCGGCCTGGCGGTGTTCATGTTTTTTGCGCCTGACAGGGAGCGTCTCCAGCCGGGCTTTTACGGCCTTGCGGACAAGGTATGGAAGCCGGCCGTGATATTGGCTGTCCTTGCCGTTCTGCCGGTGCTCTTAAGCCTTCATACCGTGCTCCCGCACCTTTTGTCAGGCGGCACATCAGGCGTCCCCGCTGAAGCGAGCCAGCCGGCGTATCTGAATGTATCCGGCAGCAATAATATATTGTATGCGCTTCTTCTGACATACAGCGCCATAGCCGAGAACCAACAGGTCGCTCCATTATTCCTCGGCATGATTTCGGCGCTCGCCTTTTCAGCGCTCATACTGAGGGGGCGCTGCCTTTGGACAACATATCTATCGCTCGCCGGGGTCGTCCTGATATTCCTCGCTAAGCACACATCAGGCCCGCTCGGATGGCTGGTCTTTTTCCTTTATGAGCATGTCCCGGGCTATATTGCATTCAGGGACCCTACCAAGTTTCTCGTGTTCCTTACCTTGCCTGTGGCGCTTCTTCTCGGGGCAACGGCATCGGAGATTACGCGCATTTTTTCCGAGAATGCGGCCGCGGCGCGCCTTCTCGATGCGCTCCGGCTTCGCCGGAGGCATCATAGGTTCCTTGTGCCAACGGCAGCAATATCGCTCTTTGCCGCGATTTCGGTCTTTGCGGCCCTTCCGTTTTTTACGGGTAAAGGCATTACCATTGACAAGGACCCGGCAGGGTCGGCCCTGAAGCCGAAAGAGATTCCCGAAGAATACGGCCTCCTTTACAACAAGATAGCCGGGGGAGACAAAGGATACAAGACCCTGCTGTTCCCGGGTAAGATACCTTTTTCAACCACGAGCGCAGACCACCCGTCGGTCTACGGCAACTACTACAACCAGCCGCCGCTCCTTGAGTTTACAAGATACCTCTGGGTGAGCGCGAACGGACATAAAGGCTTGCTGGGGAGGAGCGCGAATGAGAACCTCGGCAAACTCCTCGGGCTTTTTAACATACAGAACATAGCCGTTGCCCCGGCCTCCGAGCCCATGTGGGGCATCATCCCTAACGAGAGCAGGGACAATATCATCGCCGCCCTGGACAAAGATCACGGGCTCAGCAAGGATTATGCGGGAAGCGCCGGGGGCCTTCGCCTGTATAAGAATATGGAAACCATGCCGCTCGTATACGGGGCGGCAAACGCGGCATATGTCGCAGGGGGCCTCGACACTTTTTTGAGGGCTGATGCCTTAGATGTCGTCTTCCATGATTGGGCGTTTTTTTTCGCAAGCCAATTGCAGGGCTCCGGCATAGAGGCGCTTGAGGCCTCTGATGCCGTTGTACTTAACAACAGTGGCATTCAGGACATCGCGCTGTCGGCTGTTGACGCCAAATACCGGATTGATGCGTGGGACGGCGCGGCGTACGCCTCCTCAGGGGTCCCGGCTGACCAGAGGCCGTATGACTCCTACAAAGACAGACCCGCTGGAGAGGGGTGGCTCAGGCTTTTTTACCCGTACTGGACATCTTTCCTCGGCGAGTTCGCTGAAAGCAAAAAAGGGCTCGTTCAGGCCGAGGGCGTGGGGCCTGATAAGCCGCTCCGCCTTGCATTCAATGCCCCAAAGGACGGCAGATATGAGATTTGGGTCAGGGCGGGAGTTAACATGGGCGCGGCAACCTCGGGCGCCGGGCTCCCTGTTTATCTCGACAATGTCCTGCTTGATTTTTTAAACACAGGCGCAGGAGGGGGGACGGCCCTCAGGTGGCTCAGGCTTCAGGACGCGGTTCTTAATCAGGGAGAGCACGGCATAACCGTATTCAACAGAGGTGGCGCGACTGCGCTGGATCAGTTCGCGGCAGTCCCTTTTGATGAGATGCAAAGGCTCCGTGGACGGATAACTCAAATAGCTTCCAAGAAAAAAATACTGATTCTCAGCGCCGCTGGCGCGGGCGCAGCCGTGTCTGATTGGGAGAGAGAGGCCTCGCCGGACGGGCTTGAAGTTTTAAAGAGCTATAAGCAGTTTGCGGGACTCGAAACTCAAGTGGAGATTCCGTTTGACGCCGAGTGGAGTTTTGCGCTCAGGGTAAGCGCGATGCCGGCGCTGAATAGCGACGTCATTCTGGCTATAGACGGCATGAGGACAAACCTTTTGGAAGGCGCGCTCCGCCTGCATGAGGGCGCGGACGCCCAGTACTGGATTGAGACAGAGCCTGTCGAGCTTTCGGCGGGCAGGCACAGGGTAGTATTGTACAAGGCCGGCAGGGGCGCGCTCAAGGTCGGCATGGTGGCGGCAACGAACTCAAAAGGCCCTGTCAAAGAGTTCTTTAAGACTAATGGCAGCTATCCCCTCGACTGGAGGAAGCGTTCGCTGACCGGCTATACCGTTGACAGAGGACAGACAGGCGGCAGGTTTGTAGTTTTTAACAATAACTTCCATCCAGAGTGGAAGCTGTCATATGGAGAAAAGAGCCTGCGTCCGTATCCTGTAAACGGCTGGGCTAATGGATTCATATTAGAGGGCGCTCCGGGCAATAAAGAGATGAGCATATCCTTCGCCATGCAGGAATACGCGGAAAAGGGTTTTTATCTTTCAACCGCGCTTCTTTTGGCAACCGCGGGCTTTGTCCTGATTACGGCTGTTTTCAGGGGGAGGGGATGAAGGGATTCCTGAATAATGAAAAAAAATGGCTCATACTGGTTCTCTCCGCAATTTTAGCGCTCGGCGTCTTTTTGAGGGTTTACAGGGCCGGGCATCAGAGCCTGTGGACAGACGAGATATCGAGCGCCGTGATATCCTCTTCTCCTATACACGAGATAATTTCAAGGAACCTATCCCCTGACAAGGCCGACATACCTGTCGAGGAGCCGCCGCTGCCATACATACTCATGCATTTTTCAATGGCAACGGGAGGGGAAAACGAGTTCTTTGCAAGGCTGCCGGCAATTGTCTTCGGCATACTCGGCATATACGCCGTATTCCTTGTTGCATCCGAATTTTTCGGAAAGCGCGCCGGGATTTTCAGCGCGTTTTTAATCTCCATATCCCTTTACCATATCCTCTATTCACAGGAGGCGCGCGGTTACTCGGCCCATGTTTTTTGGAGCATGCTGACGCTTTTTTATCTCTGGAGGGCGATGAGGGGAGGCAACGGAAGGGACTGGGCCGGCTTTGCGGTTGCAACGATATTCAATGTCTATTCCCACTATAGCGCCTTTCAGGTGGCGGCAGCCGAGACATTGATATTCCTTCTGTTCGGCCTTATTTTTGCCGGAGCATGGGGGCATGCGCGGCTGAAGGAGAGGAAGGGGCCTCTAAAAAACTTCATCATCTGCGGGGTTGCGGCTTCCATTGCTGCGGCGCCGCTCCTAAAAAACTTCTTCGGCGTTCTGGGGTCGCGCCTCGGGGGCGGGACAATTGCCTTTGAACTCAATCCCGCGTATTTTGAGAACCTCCTTTCCCGCTACGGGGCGGGCGGCGGCATGGCGTTCTACATCTATAACGGTTTTTTCATCCTCGGCATATACAGCGCATTTAAATACGGCAAACGGAAGGAGGCCGCGGCCCTGCTTATCTGGCTCATATTCCCGTTCGTTGTTCTTAAATTCACCGGGTACAAATATTTTTTCCACATCCGTTATATCATCTTCACATTCCCGGTTTATCTGATATTCGCTGCCAACGGGGCCGCGAGCCTGTATGACATTTTGGCCTCGCGTTTCAGTTCGTTCTTTGAAAGGCGCGGCCAATACGCATACGGCGCGCTTTTGGCCTCTGTCTTTGCGTATTTTTCCATTGCGCCGCTTTTGCTTTACTACCAGATGCCTGCGCGCATGACCGACTGGAAAGGCATCGCGTCTTACATAAAGGCGCATTACAGGCCGGGGACCGTCATACTTGCGGAGAGCGCATTTGTGCTCCGCGAACTCGGCTATTACCTGAGGGACGCTAAATACATGATACAGCCTAAGTCCGTGCGCGGCGACGAGGCAAAATTCAAGGAGGTTGTCCTCTCAAACCCTTCGGTATGGTATGTGGACGCGAACCCTGTATTCGATAACATCGTGGGCGGCCTTTTCAAAAGCAAGGTGGTCTTCTCTTCACCGGTTTTTGAGAGCCTCGGAAGGCGCGGGCTGATTGACTGGGATAACTCATGGTTCCCTCCGGCTAACATAAGAAGGTCTTCTCCGGCCCTCTATTACAACAACATTAGCCGCTTATCAGAGAACCGAGCAACAACGGACGAGGGGGCAAAATACCGCATAGCGATCGAGAAGACGAGGGGGTTTAGCCGCAGAGACATCTTAACCGCAGATGGGCTTGATATTAAGTGCTTCAACTGCGCATATAAGGTCAAATCAGACAACAACGGAAAGGCGTTGGAGGCGTATTTTGACGGAGGGCCGGATGAAGACGAGCATGTGGATATAAGCCTTCCTGTGCCGGTGTCTATCAAACTCCCGGATTTTTCGGTTCTTGAGGTTACATACAGGACAGCGGATGAGTCTGTCCAGACAATAGAGGCGATTGCGGGAATTGATTATACCGGAGACGGGGTCGAGGACGGGGCAGTGAGTTTCTTTTCCGAGCCGGGCGTCAACACATCGGAGGCGGACGGAGGTTTCAGGTTTATCTCAGCCGGGCTTTTTAAAGAGGCCGTGAAAGCGAACCCCAAGGCCGATGCCTACGGTCTTACATCGCTTAAGCTCCGCGCAGGCAAGCGGCGAGGCTCGGACTTAAGGGGCAAGGGAAAGTCCTATGGCTTTGAATTCAGGGATATAGAGGTCTTTGGAACTCACAGGCGGCTTTTGGTCGATGCGGCGGAACAGGGCGCATATGATTTCGCCGCGCTGATTGAAGCCGCCGGCCCCGGTCAAAAGTCGCGCGGCGTCTGGTTCAAGGGGGTTTTTCCCGCACAGGGGACAAGCATTGGATGCATTAACTGCGTGCTTGAGGTTTTGTCCGCAGGCGGGCCGTCCGTGTTGGCCCCGTTCTTTGACGGAGGGCCAGAGGAGGATGAATACGCGGAGATAATCCTGCCGGTGAGGACGCCGGTTGACCTATCCGAATTTCCGGTTTTCGAGGTTACATACAGGATAGAGGACGATGCCCTGCAGGTGATAGAGGCTGTTGCAGGTATTGACTACACAGGAGACAAGGCCGAGGACGGCATCGTCGGTTTTTTCTCGGAGCCGGGCGTCAATGTGTCCGACTCCGGAGGCGGATTTAAGTTCATATCGGTCGGCATACTCAAGGAGGCGGAAAAAGCCTATCCTGACAGGTCTTCATACAAGATTACCTCGCTTAAGCTCCGAGCGCGCAAGCGCTGGGGCGTTGATTTAAGGGGCAGGGCACGGCACTATGCGTTCGAGTTTAAGGACATCGAGATTTTTTCAGGCGCATCCACCACGGAGTTTCAGAGGGACACGGTTGTTTACAACAAAGGTTATAAATGGTCATCTGAACCGAGCACCCTTAAATACACTGTCATGGATAATGAGCGCGGCGCGGTTGTCACAGGTTTTTTCCGGGAAGACTTATGCTCGGCCCAATCCGTCTCCTTTTACGCGCCTGTAAGGGCACGGCTCGACGAGTACGATGAATTCATCATGCCGATTGAGGCAGAGAACGCTCCGAGGCAATTCCTTAATATAGTTTTTTATGTTGACACGGATGGGGACGGCGCAGGCGATGCAGCCGTGAAAAAGACATTTAAGGACAGCGGGAGCGTCAGGCTTAATGTGATGGATGCGGTTAATATCTTGCATGGCGGAGTTTCAAGGCCGCTGCTTACTGGCCTGAAGGCGGAGTTTGTTTACAGACCCGGCTGTTATACTGACCGCAATGAGGCAGATGTCCGCAACGACGAAATAGAAGCAAAGGTCAAAGCGCATTACTGGAGGCTCGGCAGTCTCAGGCTTGTATCAAGCACGCGGCAGCGTCTTCCTGAAGGTCTTTACATCGAGTCTAACGGCGTCAAGTATCCCATGACCATAGGACGCGGTAAAGGCGAGGGCCCGGGGCTCCGGTGGTTTACCGCAGGCAAGGTCAGGCTTAAGAAGGGCATGAATATAATCAGTATCAAAGACGATTTTATGGGTAACGGCGAGCTAAGGCTCATAGAAGTCGGAAGACTCGGCAAGGGCAAGCCGCAGGCCGCGGTTTTTTCTGTTTATTAGCTTATGAATACAGACGATAAAATAGACGGCCTTTATGTATACAAACGCCGCCTTTGGGGCGCGCTCGCGCACGCATTCTGTCTGTGGGCCGCGCTCGCAATAAGCTATAATTCCTACAAGGCCGCCGTGAAGGGACATGCGCCGCTTTCGAGGGAGATGAGGGACTCCATCCAGTCCGCCTTTCCGTGGGCGGTTTTTGTTTTTATGGCCCTGTATCTCGCCTTCATGTCAGTGTCACGGAGCAAAGGCCGCCTGCTTTCCGTAAAGCATTATCTTTATGCCGGGGCCATATACATCGGTTTAATAAATATCCTTTTCCTGAAAAAAGGCAAGGCTGCCTTGATTATCCTTGACTCGTCGGCGTTCTTGTTCGTTTTCACTCTCATTTTGCTTTCTTGGGCCGCTGGCTTCGCAGTCGCCCCACCGGCAGACGGCGGCCATGCCAAAAGGCCGTCTTGGTTTTTCGTTGTTATTACAGGGATAAGCGGCATATACAACAGGCTCAGGACAAGGCCGGCTGCGCTCTTTACCGGCGCGGCCGTATCCCTCATACTCCTGAGCGCAGTCCTGCTCTCCATAAGGCAGGCCAAACCAGCGCTAAATACGGCATATGCATCGTTCATTCTTCTCGCTGTCGGGGTTGGTATCGAGGTTTACAACCTTGTCCGCGGCCCCAAAAGAGGCTGAGAGGCCGGGCATTGATGTCGTTCCCGCCATGCCTCTCGCTTTACTCGTTTTTCTTCCGCTCGCATACTATATGGCGGACGCATACCCTGAACGGCCCTACGGAGCCATTAGGTATTTCGCCATCCCGCTCGCGGGCTTTTCAGCAGGCGCTTCATTATTCCTTTTCATCATAAGAAGCAGGTCAGCGCGGCTCGGTGCATGGCTCGTCTCGCTTCAGGGCATTGACGGCAAAAGGGCGGTCTTTTATGCGGTTCTTCTTCATGCCTTTTTTTTCGCCGCGCTGTCGGCGTTTAAATACTCAAGCGCGCATTTCGCCGGATACGACTTCGGGATATACGACAGCAAAATCTGGCTTATATCTCATTCCGCCTTTTACGATAAATTCAGCCTTGCCACATCAGTCCATTTTCAGCCTGTGTTGCTCTTATATTCATTCATATACGGGATTACCGCGCATCCCCTGGTCATTCAGTTCTCTCAGGCCGCTGCCGTTGCCTCAGGCGCGGCCCCGCTTTTCCTCTTGGCAAGAAAACTTTTAAAGACGCGGTATCTGGCGGCGGGTCTATCGCTCTTGTATCTACTGTATCCGGCCGTAGAGTTCAACGCTGCAGGGGACTTTCATCCTGACTGCCTCTACATACCATTGATGCTCTGGGCATTTTACTTTATCGAAACCGGGAGATACCATCTTCTTCCACTCGTGATGTTGCCCGCGCTCGGGCTTAAGGAGCCTCTGGTACCAGGCGTTGCGCTGACAGGGCTGTATATGGCAATAAAGGACAAAGGCCGATTTGTGGGCGCGGCTGTCTTTGTCCTTTCCATTGCCGTCTTTTTTCTGACTGTATATTCCCTTTCAGGGCCGGCTGGGGTAAAGGGGTTTGTGGACCCGAGCTTTCAGCATCTGTGGGCCGGTTCCTTGTCAGTGGTATTTAATGAGGCATTTGATTTTTCAAAGCTCAGGTTCCCGTTTTTCCTCCTTTTCCCTGTGCTGTGCCTGCCGCTGTTAAGGCCGCTCGAATTCATGCCGGCCCTGCCTGCGCTCGCGGCCGCCCTTCTGTCATCGAGCGCGCATCACCAGAATGTGGCGAGCCACTATACGGCCGGGGTGGTCCCGTATCTTTTCTTCGCGCTTATCCACGCCTTCCGGATGCTTGAGCAGAGGACGAGCGAAAGGCATGTATTCGGGGCAGTGGTATGGATTTTCGCGCTGATTATCTCCTTCAATGCCGCGCACAGCCCCGGGCCGCTTTCAGCGGCCTTCTGGGCAAAGACATGGTCAGGCGGCGTCTGGCACTATTCCAACTACACGGAAACCCCGCACGACCGCGTAGTCGCGGAGGCAATCAGGCTTGTCCCCGAAGACCCGGATATAAGCGTGGTCTCGCATAACAAGGTCTATGACAAAAGGCTCGGACACAGGCGCTCGTTCAAAGTGTTCCCTCAGGGGTTTCCGGGCGCAGACTTTATCTTATTGGATAATGAGAGGGGGCCTTTTCTCCACGATTCTCCGGACATGGAAGGATACAGCGCGGCCTTTGCATCTCTAATCGCCGAGCCTGATTACATCAAGGTTTTTGAAAAGCACGGGGTGTATGTCTTTGCGAAAATGCGCCGGACGCTTGACAAGCCGGCCATGCTTGATTAATATCCGCGTATGGCGGCATTTAGGACAAAGAACGTATATGACAAAAAGGCCGATGGGGACGGTCTGCGCGTGCTTGTAATGAGGTTCTGGCCGCGCGGCAAGAGAAAAGACGCTGTTGATGTCTGGCTCAAGGACTTGGGGCCTGAACCTTCGCTTATCAAGAGGTGGAAGGCTGGGGAAATCGAATGGGAAGGTTTCAGAAAAGCCTATTTATCCGAATACCAAGCCGAGGTCAAGAAAAAGGCGCTCTCTGAACTCAAGTCCTTGTTAAAAACAAGCAAGACCATAACGGTTCTTTGCGGCTGCAAAGACGAGGAACACTGCCACAGGACAATCCTCAAGCAGATGCTTTTGTCCCCGCTGACTTTTCGGGGCGCCCGCGTCAAGCGGCGTGGGTCGGCCTGTTAGCAGGATGCTGAAAAACTCGAAATTTCAGCAGGCTGCTCAAAAAGTTCCAGATGCAAGGCGTCGAGGAGTGAGGAATGAGGCGTAGTTTTGGCTACGCCGCAGTGACGAACGACGAAGACAACGCCGCAG
>CAYIRV010000013.1:0-14663 GCA_964365865.1 uncultured Thermodesulfobacteriota bacterium
GCTTCCCGTTGCAATGCTTCGCAGCAACGGGAGCCCAGCCCCCCTTAAATAAAGGGGGGAGGATATGGAAGTTGACCATTTACCTGATGTTCAAAAGCGTGTCGTACATCTCGTTGACGGTTGAGATGACGCGCGCCGCGGCCTCGAATGCCTTCTGGAGCTTTATGAGATTAACGGCCTCTTCTTCGAGCGACACGCCGGAGGCCGATTCCTTGAGGTTTTTAAGCTCCTCGGTGATTTTCTTCTGGGCATCGTGCCTTGTTCCCGCGTCCGAGGCCGCAATGGCCGCATCCGAGAGAGATGACCTGTAATATTCGGAAAATGTCGCGCCGTCAACCGCGGCCTTAGCCTTAAGCTCAGTAAGGAGCAGGGCGTTCGTGTTGTCGCCCGGAAGCCCTGCCAACGAGCCGGAGGCCGCGATTTTACGGGCGTCGGTTAGAGCCACGGAAAAGTTCTTTGCCGCGTCCTTGGCCGCGCTTACGCCGTAAACATCGCCTGATGCCGGCGGGTCCGGTGTATCCTCTATGGTAACGCTCATGCCGTCGAATGTTATGGCCGAGCCTGAAGAATAGGCCCCGGAGGAAACGACCGCCTTGGTTTTAGAATCCACGACTATGTAGCTCGCAGTGTCGAGAAACCGTATCTCGTAGTCATCAAAGGTCAAGAGGCTGTAGTCGTCTATGGCCGCCGAGGCAACGGCCGTGCCTCCGGTATTAGAGGCCGAGGGGAGCGCGCGGACCGTTGGGGCTGAAAAAAACTCCACCCCCGTGGAGCCGTCAAGGCCGTAGCCTGAGCCGTGCTGCATGTTGACCTCTTTTATCAAGTGCGCCGCAAGCCGGTCAACCCTGTCCATGGTGCCTCTGTAATAATCCGCGGTCTCGGCAAGCCCCTTGAGCCTTCCGCCGGTAATCTTCGAGTTTATGACAGAGCCGTTGGATACAACATCATACAGGAACTGGTCGTCGTTGTTCTTTAAAACCTTTATGGCGGACGACTTTACCCCGGCCACAATCATCGAGCCTCCGGCTATGGACACATCAACGGCGCCGGTATCCGACTCAACGATATTTATAGAGACATACTCCGACAACTTATCAAGTATACTGTCGCGTTTGTCCCGGAGGTCGTTAGCCGCGGCGCCGGAGCTTTCAAAGCCCGCAATCCTCAGATTCAAGTCCGCCGCCTGGCCGGCGAGCGTATTTATCTGGCCGGCCACGGTAACGATGTCGTCATTCAGGCCGCTCAGGTTCTTTTCGAGTTCAGAGGCGATGTTATTGAATGTGTCCGCGAGCGAGCTTGCCGTGGAAAGGAGCTGCGCCCTCTCGGTATATGACGGGGCGTTGTTGGCGACATTCTGGAAGCCGTTGAAGAACTTGTCAATGTATGTGAGCGCGCCGGAGCCGTTTATGTCGTTAAAGACCGCCTCGAGCCTTTTAAGAAGCCCCTCGTTAGCCTCGAACCTTGATAACGATGACGAGGCCTCCCTGTACTGCGCGGTAGTGAAGCTGTCGTAAACACGCTGCACAGAGGCGACATTGACGCCCGTGCCGAACATGAGGCCGCCGTAAATGAGCGGCTCCGAGGCCTCAAGGACCGCCCTCTGCCTCGTGTAGCCTTCTGTGGAGGCGTTGGAGATGTTATGGGCTGTTACAGTGATGGCCTTCTGTGCGGCAAAGAGCGCTGTCTTGGCGACATCTAACGCTGAATTGAGTGTCGCCATATATCAAGCGCCTTTGATGAGGGTCTGCCCCTTGCAACAAACAACGCCATGGTAGTCCCCGTGCGATGAGTATGTGAAATTAGGCATGAAGCCTCGAAGGAGGCTTAGCGCCTTATTTATATTCTCGAGCGACCCCTCGGCTACAAGGGAGTTGAGCTTGTTGAGTTCCTTTATGCTCTCTATAAGCGAGGAGGCCGCGTCCCTGAGCCTCTTAAGCTCCCGTATCTCGGCCAAGTTCAAAAACTCCGCGCTCCTTAAGATGGATGTCAGCGTAACCGGGCCGCTTAAATTCAGGTCCGCGGCCGCGGCCTCCATCTCCTTAAGTCTGGCCTGGCCGCTCGCGCACATACGCGCGAGCACGCCTTCCTTTCTGCAGACCGTATCGTAGAGTTTCCTGTAATCGCGGCTTACGAGACACTCGGTCTCGGACTGAAGGGTGGAGATGAACTCCTCGTAAAGGGCCACCTCATCCCTGAGCCTTTCTATGAGCCTATCTAACCTCATTGTCAAAAACCCCTCATTTCTTCGCGCTTATGGCGTTCTGCAGGGCCTTTTCGATTATCTTCTCCGCGACCTTGTCCGCATCAACGTTGTATCTGCCGCTTTCTATATCGCTCTTGAACCTTACCACCATTTCTCCCCGCACATCCGGGACTGAATCGAGCCTGCCCTTTACAGCGCTAAACTCCCGCGCTTTTTCCGATATGTCAACCCTGTCCCCCTTGTCTGCCGGCGCTCCTTCGGCCTTTTTGCCTTGCGCGGCCGCGCCTGACTTCTTGATATAGTTGTCTGTGCCTACGGAACCGGGTTTCTTGCCTTCTATTTTCATGTATTTCCCTCCTTCAAACCAGCCTAATGCTCACTAACTTTATTATCGGCTGTTTTAAAGAAAAACTTAAAAGCCGAAACGCGGAATAACACCCGGAGGCGCGAGCATTCACAGGGCTAATATTGCGTCATCCCGCAAAAAACTTAATGGGGTCAACATAAAGACCGTCCTTTATGACCTCGAAATGCAGGTGCGGCCCGGTTGACCTGCCGCTTGACCCGGATTGTCCTATGGGGTCCGAGGTTTTTATTGCATCGCCTTGTTTTACGAGGTTTTTATGGCAATGCGCATACCGCGTTACCACCCCGTTGCCGTGTCTTACCTCTACCGTATTCCCGTATCCTTTCTTGTATCCGCTGAATATCACCACTCCGTCTGCCGCGGGATAAATCTCCGTCCCATGAGGCACGGCTATGTCAATGCCCTTGTGTAATTCCCTCTCGCCTGTAAACGGGTCATGCCTCATGCCGAAAAGAGAACTTATGGCCCCTATAACCGGCTTCTTGAATCTTTCAAAGACGCCCGCTATCCCGGCCAGCCCCTCGCTTCCTGACCTTGGATTAGCGGCATCCGGTCTTTCCACCGGGCTTGCCGCCTTGTTGTCAACCCTATGAGGCGCGGACGCTGGAGTGTGCCTCTTGGATACGCTATCTTCAAACAAGCCGAACTGGCGCGTAAGAACTTCCGAAAGCCCTATGCCGCCTGCCTTAGCCATATGACTTGCAAGCTCGCAGTCGAGCATGGAGGTGTATAGCTCTTCCGTGTTGTCATCCGTATGCATTATCTCGCTTTTCACAATGGTCTTCCTCATGGTCTTAAGCATTTCGTTTATAAAAAGGGATTCAAACTCCTCTGCCGCCTTTTTCAGCCTGGCCCCGTTTGCCTCCCTGAGTTTACCGTCCTCCGAGGCTAATGCGCTTAAGGCGGATATTCCTGTCATAAATAAATCACCTCAGATAATCTCAAGCTCTGCCTGAAGCGCGCCTGCGGCCTTTATTGCCTGAAGTATGGCCACGAGGTCGCGGGGCGTTACACCGACGAGGTTCAGCGCCCTTATTAGCTCTCCGAGCGTGGCGTTTTCCGGGAGCACTATGAGCATGGATTTGTCTTCCTTGACCGAAATCTCATCAATAGGCTGGACTACCGTATCTCCCTTGGATGAGAAGGGCGCGGGCTGGGATATGAGATACTGGGTCTTTACCTCTATGCTCAAATCCCCGTGGGTTATCGCAACCGTTGATATGCGGACATTTTCGCCTATCACGACTGTCCCGGTGCGCTCGTTAACCACCACCTTTGTTATATTGTCAGGGGTTATGTCAAGGCTTTCGAGCTTGGATATGTAGGAGATAATGCTTTTGTATTCAGCAGGCACGGCCACGCTCAGGCGGCCTGCGTCAACCGGCATGGCGGCATCCGGCCCGATTGCCTTGTTTATTGCATCCGCCGTTCTTTCGGCTGTCGTGAAATCCGGGTTTTTGAGGATTATCGACAGGCGCCCGGCTGAAATAAGCCCCAGAGGCAGTTCCTTTTCAATGACCGCGCCGCCTGAAATCCTGCCCGCGGTCTGGTGGTTCTTGCTGATTGTAGCGGTCTTGCCCTCCCCCCCTGCCATGAAACCAGCGAGCGCGAGCGGCCCCTGCGCAAGGGCGTAGACCGCGCCGTCCGGCCCTTTAAGCGGCGTTGATACGAGTGTCCCGCCCTGAAGGCTTGCGGCGTCCCCTATAGATGAAACTACGACATCTATCCGCGTCCCGGGTTTTGCGAACGCAGGGAGTTCCGCTGTCACGAGCACCGCGGCCGCGTTCTTGACCCTTACATCCTTGGGGTCGAGCTTTACGCCCATCCTATTCAGCATGTTCGCTATTGACTGAACGGTATATGCGGCGCTCGTCTTGTCCCCTGTTCCGCTAAGCCCCACGACCAGGCCGTATCCTACAAGCTGGTTTGGACGCACCCCCTCGACAAAGGCCAAGTCCTTAAGCCTTGCGCCATGCGCCTCTGGCGCGGCGATGAATATTGCCGAAAATGCGGCTAACACGGCTAACGATTTAAAACGGCCAAACATTGTCGAGTATCCTCCTCAGCCATCCGGGGGACTGCCCATCCGCGAGCACGCCCTTGCCGGAATATTCAATGCGCGCGTCAGAGAGCAGGTTGGATGTAACGGTGTTGTTGTCCATTATGTCCTCTGGCCTTACTATGCCTGTGAGCACTATATACTGAGCCTCGTTATTGACTATCGTGTCCTTCTTGCCCTCAAGTATCATGTTCCCGTTAGCCAATATGTCAACTACGCGCGTGGCTATGGTGGCGGAGAGCTCTCCGGACCTCTTTGTCGTGCCCGCGCCGTCGAACTTGGAGTCATACGAGGAAGACACCTCCGGGCTGAAGGGGTTGCCTGCGCTTAAAAAGTTTTTTATCTTGAGGTCGAGCGGAAGACCGAGCATCTTGGCGATTGCTATGTCGTCCGTCGCCTTCCTTGATGTGGAGGTGGATGCCTCCTTTATCGCGCTCGTCTTCTCGCTTATCTCAACGGTTACGATGTCCCCAACCTGTCTGGCCCTCATGTCTTGAAAGAGCGAGTTCCTCGATGTCTCGCCCGGCCATATTGAACCTGCCGTGGCAGGCAGCGGCTTGGGGGCTACGGCTATCTTCAACGGGTCAAGCTTTACCGGCTCAGGAGTCGCGCACCCAAAGACAACAAGGGCCAAAGGAAAGGCAAGCGCGAGGAACAAAAACCCCCTCACGACCCGCGCAATCCGGTTAAATCCCTTCGATATCTTCATGAATTAGATTCCACGGCAAGCTCGCCGGACGGGTTCAGCCTGCCCTTCAGTTCCCTGCCGGAGACTGTGCGGACGGTCATGTTGGAGCCTGCCCAGCCGTCTTGCATGGCAATGCCTTTTGATTTGATTTTAATCCGCAGACTCTCGACTACCACTGTTACGGTATCACCGCGTTTTACTATGGTCCGGGGCCTCAGATAATTCTTCTTTACTATTGCGCCGGCAGGCATCGGCCTTAATACCGTCATGCCGAGGGCGTCGGCAAAAGAGAGGGCGGCCTCAGACGCCTCGTCTATCTCGGCCTTTACCGGCTTGATGTGTTCCCTCGAAATAATGCTGTTTATCCTTAACGGAACGGCCGCGGCTATCATCGTCCTATAAACCCTTACCCGCGCGCTGACCCAGAGCTTTTTCACTTGAACGCCGGATTTGCTGAGCGTAACCGTAACCGAAACCCTGCCTACGCCCCTCGAACCGGCCGGGATGCTTACATTTACTTCGTCGAAATCGTCTCTTGAAGGCTCAAAACCCGGTGCATCTATTTCGCTCACATCAACCTCCATGCCCGCCCAAGGAGAGTTGGCCGTTATCTGACGCGTAATCTCCCCTCTCAGGGCATCCCAGCCTGTGCCGGCAGGCAGTAAGCCGGGGCCGCCTGCATGGGCCGCGGCCACGGAAAGGGTCAGGGCGATGGCCAAGACGATGCTCAATGCGGCTGATATTTTAAGGAAGCGGCTCATACTACCTCTTCATATTGTTTGCGGTCTGTAGCATGTCGTCAGCGGTCTGGATCGCCTTTGAGTTTATTTCATAAGCCCTCTGCGCGGCTATCATATTGACCATCTCCTCTACGACGCTTACATTGGACATCTCCAAAAAACCCTGAGCAATGGTGCCGAGGCCCTCGGACCCAGGCGTACCTGTCGTGGCCTCGCCGGAGGCCGCTGTCGGGAGATACAGGTTCTTTCCTATGGACTGAAGCCCTGACGGGTTGACAAAACGGGCAAGCTCGATATTCCCGACCTGCGTGGGCGTGGATATGCCGGGCTGCCTTACCGATAATATGCCGTCCGCGCTTATCGTGATTGTAAGCGCGTCCTGCGGTAAGGTCAGCTGCGGCTCAACGAGGTAGCCGTCCGCGGTAACGAGGCGGCCGTCGCTGTCAATCTTAAACTCGCCTGACCTCGTGTATGAAGCGGTCCCGTCGGGCTGAGAAATCCGAAAGAAGCCGTCGCCCTCTACGGCGAGGTCGAGATTCCCGCCTGTCTGCTTAAAGCTCCCCTGACTGAATATCTTCTGGGTGGACACGGTCCTCACGCCCTGCCCTATCTGCAGACCGGTGGGTATCATTGTGGTCGTCGAGGATGACGCACCCGGGGACTTCAGCTCCTGATAGAGGAGGTCCTGATAGTCTGCCCTGCTCTTTTTAAACCCGGTAGTGTTTACATTGGCGAGGTTATGGGAAATAAGGTCTATGTTAAGCTGTTGAGCCTCCATACCTGTTGCTGCCGTCCAAAGCGCCCTTATCATCTCGGTCTCCTCCGTCCCCGTCCTCAAACCCCGGCTTACTACCTGCGGGGGCAGACACACGGGGGCAAGCTTTAATTAGAATCTTCCGACCTCTTCAATGGATTTTCTCGTCATGTCATCAATGGTCTCTATCATCTTGGCCTGCGTCTCGTACGACCTCATGGCCTCTATCATGGAGGTCATGGCCGTAACCGCGTTCATGTTTGACACCTCTAACACACCCTGCTCGATGAGCGTGCCCTCAGGCCTCGCCTGCGCGGGCAAAAAGGAAGGCAACGGCGCAAAATAATTTCCCTGACGGACAAGCGCGGCGGAATCAGCGAAGTCAACCACCCTGAGCCTGCCGGCAACGGCCCCTCCTGTCTTTATGTTGCCATCGCCGTCAATGGCTACATCCGGCCCAATAATCCGCACAGGGCCGCCCTCGCCGAGCACAGGGTGGCCGGCGGCGGTAACGAGCACGCGCTCCGCGTTGATGGTAAAATTGCCGGCCCTCGTGTATCTGACGCCGACAGGGGTTTCCACAGCGAAGAAGCCGTTCCCGCGGAGCGCCACATCAAGGTTCCTCTCTGTCTTCTGCACAACCCCTTGGGTCATGTCTGTCATGCTCTCCATGAGCCTTGAAAAGACCCTCGGGCTTCCCGGAAAAGGGGAAGCGTCTTCAAAAAGAGGCCGCTCTCTTTTAAACCCGGGGGTGTTGATGTTTGCAAGCCCCTCTGTCAAGAGTTCGAGCCTTCTTTCCTGCGTAATCGCTCCAGAAAGCGCTACAAATACAGCCCTGTCCATCAATCCCTCCGTAAGACCTGAATACTATTACTTATAAACAATGCAACGGCTGTGCCAACATGACTTAAAGAATAAAACCTTTATTTTCCAGGCTGTTAGCAGCTCAACACCAGCCGATGTGTGTAAAATTTGCGGAATTAAATTCCTGATGGGAATTTTTTTCCTATGCTTCACTACCTGAGCCGCGCTATTCCCGATATCAGTTCAGCCTCGCCCCTTCCTATCCCAAGGCTGGTCATTATTTCGTCAGAAGGCACGCCGCGTCTCATCATCTCCACTGCCTTTGCGTAAACATCCATTACATCCTTATTTTGGGCGTCTGGTTTTGACCTGACGGATTCTTCAAACCTGTCGAGGAGGGTGTCGAGTTTCTTCTGCCGCTCTATGAGCCTTTTTTCATAAGCCTCAAAATCCTTTTGCTTGTCTTTAATCTCCATTGCGAGCTTTTTGTAGTCACCGTGCCCAACGGCCTCGCCAAAGGCTCGGCCTCCATTTGAGTTCAAATAAGCGGTGTGCAGACTAATGCCTGCGGGCAAGGCCTGTTCAGGCTTTTTAGCAATCAGGTAATAAAGGATGCCGGAGACAAGTATCACATCAGCCGCGAGTAGAAAGATTGACCAGTAGACCATTTTCCGCACCTCTTGTTTCTTTAGGCTAAGCTCCATCAGCGGGTTACACATGATGTATGTGCAAGGGGCGTGCCTAAATTGAGGGTGCTTTAATATATTCAGGCCATTTATAGACGAGTATGAGAGGACAAGACTACGCGGGATAAAACAGGCGGACAACTCGTTGTTTTATATCAATAAAGCTCTATTCCTGTTTTGAGCCCCTTTTCAACCTCTTGAGACACCATATTGAAATCTCCTGAGTCAAGGCCCAATGCATCCGGAAGATTGCCGAAATCAACCTCTTCGTTATAAGCCCTTCGCCACCCGATGCCAAATTTTTGACATATCCTGTCAGCCGTTGTAACGACCGTTACAAGCTCGTACATCCAGCGCTCGTTCAATATCGTATCGTAGTTGTCAAAGTGCTTTAGAAGGAGTTCTATCCTTTCAGGGAAACCCCATTTTTTTACGACGCGCGCGCCGACATCCCTCTGGCTGAACTCAAATACTTCCTTTTCAGCCGCGCTATAGGGAACGGCATCGTTGTAAACCTTTTCCATCACCTGCGCGAACTTCTGGGGGTATTCGTTGTTGAGGACGACCTTGCCCACATCGTGCAGGAGCCCTGCTATGAAGGCGTCCTCCGGGTCTGATATGCGGGTGCGCCTCGCTATGATGTTGGCTGCCATTGCAGAGCCTATGGTCTGCTCCCACAAAAGCTTCTCGGTAAGGCCGAAATTTTTATAGACATTCTTGAGCGAGGCGGCTATTACTATGTTCCTCACGGAATTAAGTCCGAGCCTCAGTATGGCCTGACTTAAATTCTCTATGTTCCTGTACCCGCCGTAAAACGCAGAGTTGGCGACCTTTAGAATCTTCGTTGCAAGCCCGGCGTCGGTTGAGATGAGCCGCTTAATCTTCTCGATAGAAACATCCGAATCAGACATGAGGCTGAGGACCCTCTGCGCCGTAACCGGCAGCACAGGTATCTCCATGGCCCTTAGTATAACGGCTTCGAGTTCTTCCTTTGCTATTGCCGCCATATCATGCGTTGACGGTCATTGTCAGACCGCCACTGACTGCAAAGAGGTCTCTGCCTGCAATGTTGCGCCGCGGAGAGCCTGCCTTTCAGTGAAGTTCAAGAGCTTTGAGACATCAAGAAGGATGATGAGCCTCTGGTCAACCTTGCCTACGCCCCTGATGTATTCCGAGCTGCCGTCCATCACGAGCGACGGCGGAGGCTCGACGGTATCGGATGACAGCCTCAAAACCTCGGACACGGCGTCAACCTTAAGCCCTATGGTCTTGTTGTCGATATCCACCACTATAATTCTCGTATCCTCGTTCTTGCCGACATCCGGAAGGCCGAACCTGTTCCTCAAATCCAGAACCGGTATGACCTTGCCCCTCAGGTTGATTACGCCCTCCACGAACTCAGGAGCCCTCGGCACCCTCGTAAGGTCCATGTACCTTATAATCTCCTGAACCCTGAGGATGTCGAGGGAATATTCCTCGTTTCCGAGCCTGAAGGTTACGAGCTGAAGCATTTCCGTCGAATCCTTATCAGGAGCGCCGATTGTCTTGACTTCCATGATATTGCCTCCATTTTAAGACCGGCGTATCTTACTTAAGCCCCTTGTTTCAGAGAAGGTTGTTTCAAAGACTACCCAAGCACGGCTATGCTTCAGTCTTTATGCGCCAAGGGGCTTAAGTAGGATATGCCGGAGCCTCAATCTTGTTTGCGGCCCTAATGCAAGAACCGCCAATTTCTTATCGGAGCGGCTCAGGAAAACTTTAGGGGAATTTAAAAAAATCTCAAAAAGCGGCAGGCGGGGGCAACTCAGTTCACATCGCTGTCCGAATCACTCCCGTCGTATATTAGGATGTCAACCCTTCTATTCTTGGCCCTGCCCTCAGGCGTGTCGTTAGAGGCAATGGGCCTGTATTCGCCGTACCCTATGGCGGCAAGCCTCCTCGGCTCGAATCCGGCCTTATCTATGAGGTATTTAAGTATCTTAAGCGACCGCGCAGTGGAAAGGTCCCAGTTGGACGGGTATTTGTCGGCGCTTACCGGCACATTATCGGTATGACCCTCTATCCGTATGTTGCTCGGCAGTTCCTTGAGCGCAGCGGCTATCTCATCAATAACCCTTGTGCCTCCCTCGACGATTGCGTCGGACGACGGCTCGAATATCATACCCTCTGAAATCCTTATGGTTATCCGCTGATAGTCTACTATGAGCGAGAGTTTCTTGCCTTTTGCGAGGTCCTTGAGCGCGGTCTCAATCTTGCGATACCTGCTCGTGTTCATCTCCTTGAAGTCCATGGCCTGGTAGGGCTTGCGCGTCTCTACGAAGATTTGGCCTTCCTGCTTTCTGGTAGTAACGGCGGCCGGGAATGTGTTGAAGGCCACGGCCAGGGAATTGCTCGCTACCCTGTATTTGCCCTCGTTGACCGAACTCATGGAGTACAAGCTCGTGAAAAAGGCGAACAGCAGGGTGATGAAGTCGGCATATGAAACGAGCCACCTCTCGTGGTTCTCGTGCTCTTCGTGTTTTTTCTTCCTTGCCATAGACAAACCGCCCGCGGCTACTTGGGCCTCGATTCCTCCCTTAGAAATCCGCTGAGCTTCTCCTCAACCCTTCTCGGGTTCTCGCCCTCTGATATGGAGATAAGCCCCTCTATTATCATCTCTTTTACTATGACCTCTTCCCGTATCTTGGACTTCATCTTGCCGGCGAGCGGCAGCCATAACAGGTTCGCGGACCCGACCCCGTAAACCGTGGCCACGAAAGCCACGGCTATTCCTCCGCCGAGTTTGTCCGGCTCCGCGAGGTTCTCCATTACATGAATGAGTCCGAGGACCGCCCCGAGTATGCCTATGGTCGGAGCGTACCCGCCCGCGGATTCAAAAACCTTTGAGGAACTCAAGTTGTATTCTTCGGAGTAAGCCACATCTATTTCGAGTATCTCCCTCGTGAGCTTCGGCTCGGTTCCATCAACTATGAGCTGAAGGCCTTTCTTGAGAAAAGGGTCGTTGAGCGTCTTTATCCTTGCCTCAAGCGCCAGAAGCCCGTCTTTGCGCGCTATGCCGGCAAGCTCCGCTATCTCCTTTATTACGTTTTTGGGGTCGTCCTTGCCGTTAAAAAGCGTCTTCCTGACATTCTTCAGAGCAAGGAGGAATGTCGGCATGGAGTAGTTGACAAGCACGGCCCCGATGGTACCTCCGAGGACGATGATGGCCGCGGTGAACTGCATTATCGAATGGAGGGTCCCGCCTTCGAGCACCTGCCCCCCGATAATGGCGGAAAAACCTAACACCAAGCCTGCTATTGTAAGTATGTCCATAGGTCTTAAACCGGCCTCATATCATATTGACGATTTCAGCGGCTATCGCGTCGAGCGGCGCTATTTTATCGGCTATTCCCGCGTCTATCACGGCCTTAGGCATACCGTAGACAACGCATGTCTCTTCATTTTGGGCAAGCGTCTTGCCGCCTTTTTCCTTTATGAGCTTCATGCCCTGCATCCCGTCGTGCCCCATGCCGGTAAGGATTACGCCCATGGACCTTCCGGGAAAGCAATCGGCAACGGATTGCATCGAGACATCCACCGAAGGCTTGTAGAGCGAATCAGGCGGGTTGTCGCTTATCTCGATGTAAAATTCGGTCGCCCCTCGTCTTTTTATCCTCGTCTGCGCCCCGCCCTGAGACACGAATACGCAGCCGGGCTTCACAGGCTCGTTGCTTTCAACCTCCTTTACATGGAGCATCGAGAGCTCGTTCAGTCTATCGGCAAAGGCCTTTGTAAACGCCTTCGGCATGTGCACTGCTATGAGAAACGGCGTTGCCATATCCCCTGGGAGGCGGGCGATTATTTCCTGTATGGCCCGCGGCCCGCCGGTCGAAGCGCCTATTGCGACAAAGGCTATCTTCTGGGTGATGAAGCCCTTGGCCAGAGGCACATGCATCGGCCTGCGCCTCTCTTGCGGCGCCGAGTGGAACCTTCTCGATTTCCTCGCTACGGCCTTGACCTTGCCTATCAGTTCGTTCTGTATCTTCATGATGTTGAATGTCGAATTGTCGAGGTGCTTGGCGACATAGTCAACGGCGCCGCGCTCAAGGGCGTCAAATGTGGCCTTTGCTCCCTCCTCTGTAAGCGAACTCACCATTATTATCGGCGTAGGGAGTTTCTCCATTATCAGCTTAGTGGCCTCAAGCCCGTTCATCCTCGGCATCTCAATATCCATTGTCACGACATCAGGGGCAAGGCTTACCGTCATATCCACACCCTCGGCGCCGTCCCTGGCCGTGCCTATGACCTCTATTTCCGGGTCCGACTCCAGCATCTGCTTAATAACCCTCCTCATAAACGCTGAATCGTCAACGACCAAAACCCTGAGCTTGGACACACTTACCCCCTCATCAGCATTTAGCATAAGCCCTATTAAGCACCTCTATCAGCCCGGCCACATCGAGTATCAGTATCACATTGCCGTCCCCGGTTATGCACGCGCCGGCGACCCCTTCGGTGCCCTTCATGTGCCCGCCCATTGACTTCATGACTATCTCCTCCTGCCCCCGAAGCCTGTCAACAAGAAGGCCGAACTTTTTCTCCCCTATTCCCATTATTACGATGTACTTCCACCCGGAGCCGTTGTCCGAGGCAGATGACTCCACGAGCCTTTGGAGCCTGACGACCGGATAGACGCTGTCCCTTATACGTATGGCCTCTTTACCCTCTATTGACTTTATATCCTCTGTCCTTACCCGTATGTTCTCTATGACCGTGGACAGCGGGATGCCGTATAACTCCGTGCCCGCGTCAACGGTCAGCACCTGAATTATCGCAAGGGTGAGCGGCAGCCTCATCACCATGCTTGTGCCTTTGCCTACCGCCGAATCAACGGTTATGCCCCCGTTGATGCGCGATATATTGGTCTTCACGACATCCATGCCCACACCCCTGCCGGAGATGTTGGTGACGGTCTTTGCCGTGGAGAACCCCGGCAGGAATATCAAGTTAATCACATCCTTGTCGGAAAGCCTCTCGGCCTCGTCCGCGCTCATAAGGCCCTTCTCGGCCGCCGACCTCCTGATGACAGCCGGGTCTATGCCCTTGCCGTCGTCGGACACGGCTATGACGATATTCCTGCCCTCCTGATACGCACTCAGGGTCAAGGTGCCAGAACGCGGTTTGCCCATCGCCGCCCTGTCCTCCGGCATCTCTATGCCGTGGTCAAGCGAATTTCTTATAAGATGGACAAGCGGGTCGCCTATCTCCTCTATCACAGTCTTGTCGAGCTCGGTCTCCTGTCCGGTTATTACAAGCTCCACCTCCTTGCCGCTCTGGCGCGTAAGGTCCCGCACCATGCGCGGGAACTTGTTGAAGACCTTGGCCACCGGCTGCATCCTCATCTTCATTATACCGAGCTGCAATCCGGTGGTATTGAGGTCGAGCTGCGAAAGGGCGTCGTTCAGGTGTCCGACAAGCTCGTTCTCGGCGTCCCACTCGGTGATCTTTCCTCCGATGTTCATAAGCCTGTTCCTCGAAAGGACAAGTTCTCCGACAAGGTTCATGACCGCATCTAACCTCTCTATGTCCACTCTTATCGAGTGTTCTTTTTCCTTCTGACCGCCGGCATCATCCTGCCTCTGCTGCGCACCCGCCTGCTGCTGGGCAAGAACTTCCGCGTCAAACGGCTGCCGCGGCATGGCATCGGGCTGAGGTTGCGGGACCGGAGCTAACGGCCTGCTCTGGACAGCCCTTAATATATCCACGACAGGCTGGATGTCGAGAGGCGAATCGTTCTTGTCCCTGACTTTTTTGATGAGCGCCTTTATCATGTCAACCGCCTTGAGCACGGCGTCCATTACGGCCGCGTTCACCGCCATCTCGGACTTGCGGAGCTTATTGAGGATGTCCTCGGTAACATGCGCCACATCAACGATTTGCTGGAAACCGAGGAACCCGGATGCGCCCTTTATGGTGTGGACGGAACGGAAGATGTCATTAAGGAGCGTGGTATCAGAGCCGTTCTTCTCGAGGTCAATGAACTTCTGGTCCAATGCCTCAAGCCCCTCCATTGACTCGATAATGAAGTCGTTTATGATGTCTTCCATTTCGTTTTCCGGAAAAGACATGTTCACCCCCGCGCTTAAGCCATGTAAGCCGTCTAAGACGACCCTTTGGCCCCAAGACCTTTTATAAGCTCGTCAACCGCGCTCTGGCTGTAGCCTGCCTGCTCGGAGGCCGGTCTCTTGCCTGACGCCCTTGCGATGTCCTTGAATCCGAAGCTGTCCGCAAGGCCGTTGAGCTTCCCCTCCACTGCGGCGAGCGCGGCTATTACCTTCTTCAGCTTCTGCCCGGAAAGGTCGTGGAACGAAAGGTTGGCGAAC
>CAYIRV010000014.1:0-14164 GCA_964365865.1 uncultured Thermodesulfobacteriota bacterium
GAGAATCCGTTTGAAGGCCGCGTACGGCGCATCCCTTCTTGTGGCGTCCGCGGCTATTATGTCGGCATCTCCGGCCAGAGACATAGCTGAAATATAGTCATTTACGAGGCCATTCCCATTGCCTGAAAGGATATGGATAACAGGGACATCTCTCAAGGAACGCACGCCTGCCTTTAGGGCTGAAAGGGCGGCGGTCTTTTTTAAACCGTCATTATCGCACAGGAATATGACGCCTGCAAGCCCGCTAAAAAACGCGCTTATGAAGGGCCCTGCCTTGGACGCGGCCGGGACCGAAAACAGGACGAATTCGAGCCCTGCGCCGACGTTGAGCATGGCCTCTGTGCCGAGCCTTATATCAACATGGGAGGATGAAAAAAAACCTCTGACCCCAGGGATAAAGCCCTGTATGTTTCTGCAGAGTCCCATGAAATCATCAAGAAGCGCGCCGGATGACCCGGCTATGAATATCCTCGGCAGAGCGGCGCGTGTAAACCTTTCTTTGAGCCGCATGGCCTCATCAATCGTAAGGAGCTGTCTCTTCTCCTGAGCGTTGGTTTTCTCAACTACGAGCGCGCCAATTGAAATCAGCGCTGCGACCGCGGCCCATACCTCATAATCGGGCCTCTGTATGCGCTCAACAAGGTCTTCTGCCACAGGATGGCTTCTAACGAGCCTGACCACCTCGGCCACAACAGGGTTGACATTGCTTTTAAGCGGAGGGAGTCCGTGCTTAAGCCTCAGAATATCGCTCATTGCAGGCAGGCCCGGCGAGAGTTTTTTAAGCTCGTCCTGCTGCCTCATCCCCTCCATAATGAGCGCGCCTGTGCCGGCCGTCATCTTCCTCGCAAATTCGACCCTCATGGGGATGAACTCGAACTTGCCGTGGTTCCACTTAAGAAGCTTGAAAAGCGCCTTTTCTCTGTCCGCGGCCCCGAGCACACAGTTGTAAATATATCCGTCTTTGACATAGACCGCGCCGTTCAGAACGCCGGACGAGACCTTCAGCAGCCCCTCCTTTTTGTTAAGTTCGAGGAACTGAAGTATGTCCGGGAGAGGCATCTGCCTTATGTCGCCCTCAAGCTCCTTTCTTCCCCCGGACGCCTGAGCCCTTTGGACGAGCGTATGCCTTAACCTCGAAGCCACCTCGTCTATGTTATAAGGCCTGAGTATCAGGGAGTCGAAACCGGGCCTCAGAGAGATTGAGAGCGAGTCGGTATCCGATATGAAAACAAAAGGGATGTCCGATGTCTGGATGTTGTTCCTGAGGATGTTATAGACCCTAACGCCGTCCATCACAGGAAGCAGCGCATCGGTCAGGATAAGCGACGGGACCTCCCGTATGGCCGCTTCAACCACTGACGGGCCGTCCCCCGCGGCAATAACCTCCATGTTCGCCGCCGTTGCCGCGCTGATAAACGCCCTCGTCTCCTCAGGGTCTTTAAGCGCTATAAGAACCCGTGCCTTATCCATGTTCAGAAAAGCTCCTGCAGGGCATATTCCCTCTGGAATTTGCTTATGAGGCCGTCAACGAGGCATGCATCCGAGGTATGAAAGCAGGAAAATGCCCCGCCCCAGGTTTCCTTGCATATAAGCGCATAGGCCGAGTCTTCGCTGAGAAAGAAGGTGAAGGCCGTGTCCCTGAGCCGCTCATCGTCAATATACACCGAGGCCGCGTTCTTGATATAGCCGACATCAGGGTCCCTCTCGCCCGCAAGCACTATCCGCGCCGCGAGCGGCGTGGATGAGTTCAGCGCCCTTACTACAGGGTGGTCTCCGTGCACTTTTTTAAGGTTCATGTAAAGGACGGCGTTTTTCCGAGGGGTTCTTTTTATCTCCCTTAGTATGCAGTCATTGACCTGATCAATGAAGAATTCCGAGAGGTCATTGCCTGGCCCTATCTCCATGCTCGCATCAACCGCGCCGTCGTACACCGACGAAAACAGCTCATCCGTTATCTCCCAGAAGAGCTTATCCTTGAGCTTAAGCCTCTCCCAGAGCGAGTTTTTCCTCTCCCCAGCCCTTCTGACGGCAGAGCTTAATACAGAGTCGAAGTCCGCGCCGTCGGCCGGGAAGGCCGCCTGCGTTATGGAGATATTCGTTGCCCCGATGTCTTTAAAGGATTCAAGCGCTCTCAAAAGCTTCTTGGATGCCGAGAACGCGTCGAAAAAATCGGCCTCAGGCATTATAACGGCGATTTGCCCCTCGTCTGCATGGCCCGCCACATCGCACGGCCTGAGCGATGCCTTGACGGCATTAGCGAGCGCGCCAGAGCGCTCGCGCGACCCTTCCAACGTCCGGATACGGATGAAAAGGACTGAGAAGTGAGAGTCGAAAAACCGCGCCCTTTGAGACTCGATCCTGCCGTATTCACAGAGAAAGGCATTACTGTAAAGCGCCTTCGAGTCGGGCCTTTCAACCGTTGGTTTTTCCGGCATCTCTTTTCCGGATGTTGCCTTTCCTGACATCTCGCTTCCGGGCCTTATGGGGCTCACGGGTCTATCGGTCATGCAAAGCGCCTCCGGCAGCATAGCGGGCCGCGGCCTACATCTTGTATTTGCCGAACCCCTCCTGCGGCAAGTTTTCGAGCATGTCGGCCATGTCTTGGGCGCCCTCGGGCTTCTTGAACTGGTCGTTCCTCATGTCTATGTTCCTGGACTTGTCGAGCACCGATGTGTCGACATATATGGGGGACCTCATGCGGAGCGCCAGGGCTATCGCGTCGCTCGGCCTGGAGTCAACAACCACTTTGCTCCCGTTCGATGTCATGTGTATGGTGGCGTAGTAAACATTGTCCTTCAGGTCGTTCACTTCAACCTTGTCAACGGTGATGTTCAGGAGCTTCAGCATCTCCCTTATGAGGTCGTGAGTCATAGGCCTCGAGAACTGAATCTTCTCAAGCTCCGCGGCTATGGCGCTCGCCTCTAAAACCCCAATCCACACCGGCAAGGCGTTTTTCTCATCCGTGTCCTTGAGTATCACGATCGGAGCGTTTGTGAAAGGGTCCACGGTGAGTGCGAACACCTTCATTTCCATGAGCATACGGCACCCCCTTGTTTAAGCGCCCCTCTTAGCGAGTTTGGATACGCTTCTGTAATCAATACGTCTTCTATATCGCCTGACTTCACGGCCCTGCCCTGAGGAACCGGGAATCTGACCACACTAACGCCGTTTGACCTTCCCACAAGCTCCGAGGCATGGGCCTTGCTCGGCCCCTCTACAAGCACCTTTTGGGTTGAGCCGACTTTTTCGCGGCTCTTTTCGAGTGTTATGGCGCGCTGAACGTCCTGAAGAATCTTAAGCCTTTCGGACTTGACTTCAGACAATATCCGGTTGTCCATGACCGACGCGCGGGTATTCGGCCTCGGCGAATACATGAAGGAGAAGATATTGTCGAAGCGCACATCCCTTATAAGCCTCATGCTATCCTCGAAGTCCTTTTCGGTTTCCCCCGGAAACCCGACGATTATATCGGTGGTTATAGCCATATCAGGATAAAGACCTTTAAGCGTGAAGACCTTTTTCAAATATTCTTCCCTCGTATATCCTCTGCCCATTGCCTTCAGCACCGCATCAGACCCGGACTGGGCCGGAAGGTGGAAATGCCTGCATAGTTTTTTTTCCTCATTGAAAAGGCCGATGAGTTCATCAGTCACGTCCTTGGGGTGCGAGGTCATGAACCTTATGCGCTTGACCCCGTCAACGCGGGCGGCGAGCCGTATAAGCTCAGGGAATGAAACATCGCCCTTTGCCCCGGAGCCGTAGGAGTTGACATTTTGTCCGAGAAGGGTTACTTCCCTTACTCCGGCTGAAGCGAGGGATTCTATCTCCATGATTATGCCGCCTGAATCCCTGCTGACCTCCGGCCCCCTCGTGTAAGGGACTATGCAGTATGAGCAGAAGTTATTGCACCCCCTCATTATGCTTACGAAGGCCTTTACGCCAACTGACTCCTGATGAACGGAGTATTCGCCCTCCTCAATCCGCTCTTTAAACCCTGTTGCAATCACAGCTCTTTTTTTGGTTTTGACCTCGGCAATGACCTCCCTGAGCCTGTGGATGTTCTGTGTGCCGAGCACTATGTCAATGTATGGCGCCCTCTTAAGGAGCCTTTCCCCCTCCTGCTCCGCAACGCACCCGCAAACGCCTATTAGAAGCCCTGGGTTAGAGCCTTTAAGTTTCCTGAACCTGCCTGCCGTTGAGTAAACCTTCTGCTCGGCCTTGTCCCTTATGGAGCAGGTATTTATAAGGATGAGACCGGCCTTATCAGGCTCTCCTGTCCTGACATAGCCGTTATTTTTGAGAAAACCCATTATACGCGATGAATCGTTGTCGTTCATCTGGCAGCCGAAGGTCTCAAGATACACATGATTCTTATAGGCTGTAGAGACATCCTGTCCTGCGCTGTCCATCATTCTACAATTGTAATGTTTCCACCTATTTTTATCAAGCGATTTAAACAGGAAAAACAAGCGGATGTCAGGCGGAATAGGTTTTTATCGGTATGCAGGCCGGGTCTTCTTATCTTGCGTTCTTTGCAATCTCTTTAGAGTCGGCCTTCGCGGCCCAAGGACTCTTGACATTGTATTTCGCCGTAAGGGTCTTTGAAGCCTTCTGGGCATCCTGTCTGGTCGAGAAAAAGCCCACCCTCACCCTGTGCCACTTTCTGCCGGCCTTTGTGAACTCCGCGAGATAGGCGTTAAATCCCGCATCCCTGAGCCTTGAAGCGAAACTGGCGGCCTCCGAGGGTGTTGAAAAAGATGCGGCGTTCACTACCCAGGGCTTCTTAAGGAGAAGCGCGAGCGTCTTTTTCCGGGACTTTGGGGCGTCTTTTTTCTTTGCGGCCTTTTCAGCCTTCGGGGTCTGCCCTGATTCCTCGACCTCCTTTTTTACCTTGTCAATCACCAGCGTGGCCTTTGCCTTTGCGTCCATGGCCTGTTCCAGCTTGGCCGGTCTCTCCTCATCCTCGGCTTGCGGCTCATCGGAAGGCGCTTCCTTTTGCCCGGCAGGCGTCTCCGCAAGCTCAACGGGTCTTGCATCGAACGCCTTTAAGTCAATCCTTACCCTCTTAGATACGACTATGGGGCCGGCATCATCCAACGGCTGCGGCGCGCGGAGCAAAAAATATGCGCCGAGCACTACGGCCGCGGCTGCAACCGCGGAAATAACCGTAAGCACGGCATTGGACCTCATGTTTCCCTGAGCTTCGCCCATCTTCAGTTGAGCGGCCCTTGGGCCTTTTCGTATTTTATTATTGTCGGGGTAATGAACACGATAAGCTCCTCATTGCCGCTTGTCTTTGACGAATTTCTGAAAAACGCGCCGAGGACGGGGATATCGCCCAAGAACGGGACGCTGTTTTTCTGCTCGGATGTGATGGTCTTGTAAAGTCCGCCTATGACAATGGTTTCGCCGTCCTTTATGAGCACATGGGTGGACGCGCTTTTTTCGCTGACGCCCGGTATGCCGTCAACGGTATGAGAATAATCAGGGTCGCTCTTGTTGGTGTTGATGTTAAGCAGGATGAAATCGTCAGAGGAAATCTGAGGAGTGACGGAAAGGTCTATGCCTGTCTTGATTTCCTGCAGACCGCTCGCGGCAGAGCCGCCGGCGGCCGTTGCGCCTGTTGTTGCTACGCCCTGGAGCTTAACCCTGAATGTAAGCCCGCTGTGGATCGTGGCCGGCTTGTTGTTGAGGGTTGATATCTTGGGCCTCGACACTATCTTCAACTCCCCCTTTGACTCGGCGGCCGTAAGCTCGATGTCGAGCGCAAGCTTGCTGGATATGCTCCCTATGACTATGCCGAGCCCGGATGTGGCCTCGGCTGACGGCAGGTTTACCGCAAAGTTCCTCCCTCCGGAGGACGCAGGAAGGATGGATGAGCCCCTAATGACATTATTGGATGTGTATTCCCCTCCCCACTGCACACCGAGCTGCCTTGCGAAGTTTGTCGTGGTCTCCACTATCATGGCCTCGATGAGCACCTGCGGCGTCTGTATGTCTATTGAGCCGAGCAGCAGCCGGACGGCCTCGATATTTTTGGGGAGGTCCTTGATTATAAGCGAGTTTGTCCTCGCATCCGCCACCGCCGTCCCTCCGGCGCTGAGCGCGCCCTTAAGCTGCTGCGCCGCGGTGGCCGGGTCAGCGTAGTTGAGCCTTATAAACTCCATGACATGCTCATCGCTTATATCAACCTGTTTGCCCACCCAGAAGACATTGTTCTGCACCGTGTAGCCGAGCCCCCTTGCCTTTATGATTATCTCAAGGGCGTCCTTGAAGGCTATGTCCTTGAATGAAAGGGTGAGCTTCCCATCCACGCCTTCTCCGAGTATGATGTTGAATCCGCTCTGCTCCGCAAGCGCGCGGAGCACATCCGAGACATCCGCGTCCCTCACCTCTATTGAGAAAAGGCGGGTGTCCTTCTCAATCCTGTTCCTTATGCCGTAGTCATCGGACGCGTTCGCGGCCGCCGGAAGGCAGCATTGGAACATCAGCGCCGCGGCCAGATAAGCCATGAACGCGCTGGTCTGTCTTTTACTTCCTGAGGACATCTTTTATCTCCACGAGGCCCGATATGTCGAGCCTTACCGGCCCCTTTTCACCCTGAAGTATAACATGGGTCCTGCCTATATCAATGACTTTCTGCCCCGCGACCGCGCTTCCGGCATAGACAATGCTGCCGTTCACTATGGCCGAGGGCTTCTCTGTGTTGTAAAAGATGGCCGTGAGCTTAAGTCCCGGCTCTACGCCGGCCTTTCCCGCGAGCGGTATGAACGGGTCCCTGCCCCAGGCTCGTATTCCCCCGGCCTGAGGCAAAAACTCAATCCTTAATGACAGGGACACCATTCTGTCCTCTAACGCATGCGCGGGAATGCCTATGAACGGCGCGGTTAGAATCAAGGCATAGAACATCTTCTTTAGAGCCTTCATCATTAAAGCCATTCTCCCTAAGGGTTGCGCCCCATTATGTAAGCGCTCAGATACACCTGCGATGTTACGGCAGGGGCCGAATCATCTTTTGCCTCTATCATGAAGTTATCAACTATAATGACCCTTTCAATGCCCTCTATCCTTTCGAGGTATTCGCCGAAGCTTATGAAGCGCGACTGCATCGTGATTTGAAAAGGCAGCCTTATAAGCGCGCCCTTTTCCTCGGCGAGCAGCGGCTTTATGGTAACTATCCTTAACCCTGTCCTTTCATCCCCGCCTGATATCTCCCTGAGTATCGTTGATATGCTCTTCCCGGTTGGGAGCCGCGCCTGAAGATACCTGAGCTTCTCGTCCGCGACCTTCAGGCTTTTTGCCGCCTCGGCTACGGATTTTCTCAGGTTCTCCGCCGCCTGAATCTCGTTTTTGATTCTGTCCATCTCGATTCTCGTTGACTTCATCTGTGATTCAATAGCCACGAGTTCCCGCACCCCCGGTATGTAGACGAACCTGTAGAAAACGATGGTTGAAATAAGGAACAGGGCAAGGAACACCGCTTCGCGCTTCAGATGGGTCAAGGGCTGAAGGTCCGTGGCCCGGAGCTTATCTAACAGTTCCCTACCATTCATAGACGACCTCGTTTGTCACCTTCAGCGCGGTCAATATCTCAAAGTCATAAACGGTCATCGAGTCAAAGTCCCTCTTCTGCGCGTAGGAAAGCTCCACATCCGTGAAATACCCGGAGTTTTCGAGCATAAAGACAAAGTCCGCCACAGCCTTGCCTGTTCCGGCGCTCCCCACGAACTTAACCTTCTTTTGCCGCTGGTCTCCGTCCGATGTGGTTATGCCCTTGAGCCACACATCCGGAGGTATGTCGTGGCTCAAGCGCTTAAGTACCACCGACCATGCGATTCTCTTGTCTGAGAGGTCCTTTGCGAGAGAGAGTCTGTTTTTGAGCTCTGACTCGGTCTTCTGAATGTCGCTGAATCTGGCCGACAACTCGGCGTACTGGGCGCTCCCGGCAATGAGCATCCCTTTTTCCTGCGCGAGGAACCCGTCCTCTTTTCTCTTCCCGGCTATATCCGACCTCTGGCCGAGATATATGATGACCAGTGCAACGGCCCAGAGAGCGAATAGCGGCCAGATGTAAAGCTTCCACCGGGCTATCCTCCAGACTTGCCGGATGTCCTCGGGTATAAGGTTTATTCCATTTACCGTCACTGCGATGTCCTTGTGGCAAGCCCGGCCGCTATGGTCAGGCTGGGCGCAATCTCGGTTGAGGCGGCCTCCATGCCCTTTGGGAGCCTCACATTCCGGAGAGGGTCATGGGCAAAGGCCGGTATGCCTACGGAGTTCGTCAGATACTCTTCAATACCCTTGAGCCGCGCTGTGCCGCCGGAGATAAAGAGCTTGCTGAGCGCGGCTTCCCTGAACTGCGCGTGGTAGTAGTCAAATGACCGGCTGAGCTCGGAGGATAAGGAATCAAGCGCCGCGGACAATATCTTTTTCGCATCCTCTGATACCCCCTCGGCTGTAAGGCCGTATGTGTGCTTATACTCCTCGGCATCATCCCTGTCCTTGCCGAGGCCCTCGGCGAGCCTTTCGGTCAGCTCGGCCCCCCCGAAGGTGATTTCGCGCGCGAAACCGAGCTGCGAATCCTTGAGGATGGCGAGTGTGCTCCTCCTCTCCCCTATGTCGAGCATCGCGTAGTTGGCGCCCTGGTCCCAGACATGGCTCATGTCAAAGGCGAGAAGAAGCGCTGTGGGAACCGACTCCACGACCCTCAACTCTACATGTGACTCATTAGCCGTCTTCATGAGCCTTTCAACATCGCCCCTCCTCGCGGCAAAGGCAATCACGGACACTGCGTTAGCCTCTGTCTTGGGGCCTACGGTTGATGTTACATAGTCTGAAACAAGCTCATTGACCGGGAAGGCAAGCTCTTTTCTAAGCTCCCATCTCACGGCCTCTCTCAAGTCAGCCTCAGGCATCGCGGGCAGGCTTAACTGCCTTATTGTCAGGAACTGCCCTGAGAGGACTGCGGCGCCGTATCCTGAACCCATCCTTTTGGACCTGAGCATGTCGGAAAGATACTCCGAGGCGCGCTCCTCGGCGCCTTCCTTTGGCAGCCTGACACAGGATGCGGCCTCAAGCGTGTACGAGCCGGGCCTGCCCCTAAGCCTCACGGCCTTTATAGAATAGGAGCCTATGTCTATGCCAATGAGATTTTTTTTGCCGAACGCCATATATACCTTCGCAATACTACCGCCCGCTGGTGTAAGCGCCCGAAATCAGGCCGCGCCTGAGCCGTTTTACCGTCTTGGCGATTTTTTCGCTGTCCGCGCCGTCGCCTTCGATACTCAAGTATTTCTCATATTCAGGAAGCGCCTCTTCGTAGCGCCCGAGCCCTTCAAGGGCAGCGGCCCTGTTAAGCCGCGCATCCGCGTAATCCGGCTTAAGCTCCGACGACTTTTTGAAATACGCCTCTGCGTCGCCAAGCCTGCCCTTCTTCTGCATTACGGCCCCAATATTGTTGACGGCCTCGGCGTAGCCTGGCCTTAAACTCATAGCCTGCTTCAGGAGGCGCAGGGCTTTTCCGGCGTCTCCGAGAGACATATGCACAACAGCGGCGTTATTGAGAAGCGCCGCCCTGTCGCTTGCGCCCGGTTCGGCCGAGGCCCCTTTTTCAAACTCTAAAACGGCGTCCTTCAGTCTGCCGGCCCTGTAATGCTCTACGCCTTTTGCGTTATGTCCTGCCCACGGAGTTGCCGCCTCCGCTGATTCAAGAGCCTCTTTACCGGGAACGGCCTCTCCCGCCTGCCGTCCGGCAACATCCGCCTGCCCTGCCTTAGCCGGCATATCCAGCGCCGTCATTCTTTTTGTCCTGTAATAGCGCGCCAACAGGAAGGCAGACAACAAGACCGCAACGAGCAAAAGAGGCAATACGGCAGAGACAGGCCGCAACGAGGCATTTTTCCGGGCATTTTTCTGTCTGGACACCGGCTTGGGCGCGGGTTCGCCATAACCAAGCCTTCTGCCTTCGAGTTTTTTTAATGCCTCGTGTATTAGGCTCATCTCGTCAACGGGAAAGCGGGAAAAGGAGCGTGTTTTTGATTATTAACGAGCCTATAAACATGCCTGCAATGAGAGAAATCACAAAGGCTGAAAATGCGAAATGCGGAAGATATCTTAGGTACTGGCTCTCAGAAGGCAAAGCCGGGGCCGCGTCCCTTATGTAGCCCTCGCGCCTAAGCTCATCAACGGCCTCTTCAACGGATTCGATGGCAATGGTCTTCTTGCCGAGGACGAACGCGGCGGTGAGCGCCCTGTCGCATATTATGTTTATCATGCGGGGAATGCCGGTGCTCGCGGAATAGACGGCCTTTACCGAATCGTCCGTGAACCTTACTGTCGAAGCCCCGCCTGCCACGAAGAGCCTGTTTCTTATATAGGCGTCCGTCTCTTCCATATCGAGCGGCAACAGGTGATGCCTTACTATGACCCTTTGATTAAGCTGCCGGAGTTCCGGCATGCCGAGCTTGTCCCTCAGCTCAGGCTGGCCAACGAGCACTATCTGGAGGAGCTTTTCCTTTTCGGTCTCGAGATTTGAAAGAAGCCGGAGCATCTCGAGCGTTTCAGTGCTGAGGTTCTGTGCCTCGTCAATTATTATGGCCGCTGTCCCGCCTGCGGACGCGGACTTGAGAAGAAATTCGTTAAGGCAGTCCATATGCCCCTTGAGCGTTCTGTCATGGGATTTAAGCCCGAAGTCCGCCACTATGGTCTTAAGAAGCTCCTTACCGGAAAGGACCGGGTTCAGTATCAGGGCGGTCCCGACCTTGGCGGGGAGCCTGTCAATGAGCGCCCTGCACAGGGTCGTCTTTCCTGTGCCGACCTCGCCGGACAGCATGATAAAGCCCTTCTTCTCCCTTATGCCGAAGTTCATAAGGTCTATCGCCTCGCGGTGGTTCCTGCTCAGATACAGGAACTTCGGGTCAGGGGTTATGTGAAAGGGCTTTTCCTTGAAGTAGAAGTATTTTTCGTACATCAAGCGCTCCTCTTCGCCGTCTTTTTCCTTCCTTTAAGCTCATCATCCGCCTTCTGGCGCGCGGCCTTGTGCTTGAACCCCCTCTTCAAATACTTCCACACAAGCTCCACGACCAGAAGGTCCTTCTTCGTGTATTCCCTGGACTCAAGGTCTCCCGCGGGTATCCTCTTCGGCTTGATGTATCCCTTCTGTTCGAGATAGTAGAGCTTGTGCCGCGGTATTCCCGTCTTTTCAAGTATCTCAGAGGTCTTCATCCTGCCCTCACGCTTAATGGTTTTAAAAATCCCGAAAGCCTGTATGTCAATCAATCCAGATTTATTTATGGTTTCAAATATATTTTTCTACAGTTATACATCCAAAAAAAAACCGTGTCAAGCCGTTTTTTCGAAGGGGGCGCCGGATAGCCGGCGAGACAGGTTTTTCAACGTAGTTCGTACCATTCGAGGATATTGATGTTTACGCTCGCGGCGCCGCACCCCGCTGAGAGCGTTACATCGTCCGTTACACCCCTGTACTGGTCGTTGGTCCCGCCGTCGGTAAAGAAAAGGCCGCTTGCCGGAGGAGGCGTGGAATCGGCCGTGGGCTGGTATGCGCCGGCGATGAAGCTTGTGGGAACGAGTACCCCTCCCCCGCCGCCTGAGCCGGTGGGCGAGCCGAAGGTTAGGGACTGCGTTGCGCCCGGCGATATGGCAACGGATGAGTTAAGATATGCCTTGAATTCAGATGTGCCTCCAGCGGATGAATCATTGAACGCAAAGTAGCTTCCGGTGTTTAAGCTCATGGAGGCGCTTGTGCTTATATTCTTTACGCTCATGGTAAAAGAATAAGACGACCCGCAGTCAACGGTATTCGGAGACAATGAACCCCAGTACTGCAGATTGGCCTGTATCCAGCCCGTGAAATTCACGGTCTTGGTCTTTTCGTTGCTCAGGTACGATGAGGTTACCGTGGCTGATGTGTCTGTCGTGGAATTAGGCGCATAGAGGAGCACTGTTGCAACGCCGCTCGCGTCAGTAACCGCGGTTGAGGCGCTCAATGTGCCGTTTGTGGTTGAGAACGATACTATCTTGCCTGCGGCAGGCGAGCCGCCTGTGGTAAGTGTGGCGGTCATTGTATAGTATGAGCTTCCGTCAGCGTATATTGGGCCTGCGGGCGAGTTGTTTAATGTCATGGAATAGGCGCTCACCGTCACATATGTGCCCATGTAGCTCTCGATGCCGCTCGTGCAGGTGGCGCCGTACTTGGCCTCTTTCACCATCACGGCAAAGGACACATCCTTGTCAGCGGACACGGTCTCTGTGGGGTTGAATGTGATATTGAATGTCCTTGTCGCGCCCGGGGGGAACAGGACCGACTTGTTGGGGTCTTTGAACTGCGCCAAATCAGGGCCGGTTTTAAGACTTATCGTCCAGCCTGCGGCTGTGGCCGACGAATACACCCAGTCAGCCCCTCCCTGAACCGGGATATATATCTCCACCTTTTCGAGGCTGCACGCCCCTCCGTTGTAAATCGTCCATGTGAATGTCTGGGGCGCGGTTCCGCTCGTTATTATCGCGGGAGACACGGTTGCCGAGTATCTCGAAATCGTCCCTGTGTTTGATGTGGATGTGTTGCTTGTAACAGGCCCGTCAGCAGTTCCGTTGCCGCTTAGACAAAAGCCCTGTCCGTTTGAGCCTGTCATAGTATATGTCCATTGGAATGTCCCTGAACTTCCGGGCGCGAGCGATGATACGCTCGAAGGCGCCGGCCCTGATGAAAGCGTCTCTGTTGCGCCTCCGGCACAAGGGGTGAGCGCGGAAGGCAGGACATTTACGAGCGCGGTAGTGCCGTTGTTAGTAACCGTCATTTCAACGGTAGCGCTCTGGCCGCTTACGAGGCTCGTTGGACTTATAGTCAGCGCCGCGGTGAAGCTGCCTATGACAACGGTATTGGAATTGGTATTCACTGACTTCGCGTTCCCTGATGCGTTTGTTGCACGGGCAGTGAAATAAACCGAGCCTGTGGAATCGGCGCTGTACTTCCATGTGATACTCCTCGTGGCTCCGGCGGCGAGCGAGAAAGTGTCGAGGCTGTAGACGAACGCGCCGTTTGAGTGCGCGACGGCCGTAGTGCCGCTGTATCCGCGCACCCCTCCGGTAAGAGAAGAAGACGGGACGTCCTTGCCGGTAAAAAAAACTTTTTCGCTGTCAATGAGTATTGTGCCTGATGACGGAAATTCGGAAAGCGATGTTACGGGTATCGTTGCGGTAGAAGCGTCAATGCCAGCGGATAGAAGGGCTGAGCCGTAATAAGGCCCTGCCGTGTTGGTTACGATTGGGCTTGATGCAGTGGGAACCGTCGGGCTTGCAATTATGCCTGTCTGCGCTGCAGTGGAACGGTTTGTAATCTGCATGACGATGGTTATAACTCCGCCAACGCCCGTGGATTCAGGGGTTGCGGTTAAAACCACCTCAAGCGACCTCCGTGTCCATGTTGGAAGCACGCCCTGCCTTGCGAAACCGCCTGGGCTTTTGACCTTTGCATCAAGGAGCGTGTCGTTGGTAATGTCAGAGGCCGCGGCAATAGGCGTAAGAACTATATTGAATGTCAGCGAATTTCCGCGTGTAATCTGGCTCCCGTTGGGGTTCTTGTCGCATTTGCCTGTCGCGGGGTCAATAAGGCCGAACTTGACCTTGCCGTCAACAGGGTCAACCTTATCAACGCACCAGCCTGAAGGCGCGGTAGTTGCCGCGCTTACGGTGTATTTCAATGGGTCAAATACAAACTCCATCTCATAGATGCTGCTTCCCCCTACGCCGCTCGTGTTCGTGACGGTTATGGGCAGAACCGCGTTTGCGTCCTGCATGGTAACCTCTGTGTTAGGGGCAACTGTAACGGTAAATGTGTCAGCGGCCTTTGCGAGCGCTGGGAGCAAAATAATGGCGACAAGGATAAACAGCAGTTTGAAAAATTGTTTTGATACGGTCTTCATAGGTATATCCTTATGGGACGCGCTTAAACCCGGCAAAGACCTCTCTCCGGGCGTTATTCACCTTGCCGAGGGCTATTACGGCCCTCATGCACTCGTCAAGAGGCGGGCCCGCGGGGTCGCCGCACTGATTGGCAATAGGAAAGTTAACCTCGTCAGGATGGGACATCCTTAATCTGTATACATCCCCTGCTGTGCCTGTCACGCGGGCCGTGTATATAAGCGTT
>CAYIRV010000015.1:0-13788 GCA_964365865.1 uncultured Thermodesulfobacteriota bacterium
TCGTCCGGCGACATGACCGGCGCGGAAATCATGCGCGTCCTGAGGGACGAGGCGAGGAACAGGACCGACAGGCTCAAGGTGCTCGAATTCTCCCCGGCGGTCGAAATCCTCCTTGACGACAAGGGCCGGGCATCCGGGGCTGTGCTCTATAACCTCGAAACAAAAGAATACTACATAGTCAGGGCAAAGGCCGTACTCATCGCCACAGGCGGGTTCGGAAGGCTCCACATACAGGGCTTTCCAACGACAAACCACTACGGCGCCACGGCGGACGGCCTTGTCATGGCATACAGGGCCGGCGCGGAGCTTAAGGACATTGACTCCACCCAGTACCACCCTACTGGCGCGATTTTCCCTGAGCAGAATGTCGGGCTTCTCATAACCGAAAAGGTCAGGGGCTTAGGCGCGCAGCTCCTGAACATTGACGGCGCGCAGTTCTGCTTCCCTCTGGAGCCAAGAGATGTGGAATCAGCCTGCATAATCAGGGAATGCCGCGATACGGGAAAAGGAATAGAGACGCCCACGGGAAGGCAGGGCGTTTGGCTGGACTCGCCCATGATAGACATGCTCCACGGCGAAGGCACGGTCAGAAAAGAACTTCCGGCGAAATACATACAGTTCAAACGCTACGACATAGACATATCAAGGTTCCCCATGCTCATATACCCGACCCTCCACTACCAGAACGGAGGAATAAAGATTGACGAATGGGGGATGACTACTGTTCCCGGACTTTTCAGCGCAGGAGAGGCAACAGGCGGGGTGCACGGAAGAAACCGCCTCATGGGTAACTCGCTCCTCGATGTGTTAGTCTTCGGAAGAAGGGCCGGACTAAAGGCCACGGAATACGCTAAGACCGCCAAACCAAGTGAAAAACTCAGCCTCAGCCATGTCGAGAACTTTGAAAAGGAGCTGAAAAAGGCGGGCGTGAAAAACCCGCTCACAGGCCCCATGCTCCTGCCTGACTATGCCCCTGACCATGTCCGGACAAGACAATGGGACAAACAGGACTGACCCCACTTAAAAACATTTCGGAGGTTCTTTGGAATGAACATACACGAGTATCAGGCAAAGGAAATTTTAGCGAGGCACAAGGTGCCTGTGCCCAAGGGAAAGATTGCTTTTACCCCGCAGGAGGCTGAAGAGGTCGCCAAGGAGTTTTTGGCCAGTCCCAATGGCGTATCCGTTGTAAAGGCGCAGATACACGCAGGAGGCAGGGGCAAGGCAGGCGGGGTGAAGCTCGCGCGGACGCGAGAGGAGGCCCTAAGCCATGCAAAGGACATCATCGGGAAGGTGCTCATAACGCACCAGACAGGACCCGCTGGCAAAGAGGTCAAGAAGGTCCTCGTAGAGGAAGGCTGCAATATCGGCAAGGAGCTTTATGTCGGGCTTGTGGTTGACAGGAGCAGGCAGCGGGTGGCTGTGATGGCCTGCGAAGAAGGCGGGGTCGAGATAGAGGAGATTGCGGCCCGAAGCCCTGAGAAAATAATAAAGGAGTTCATTGACCCGGCCGTGGGGCTTCAGGGCTTTCAGGCCCGCAAACTCGCGTTTGCCCTTAACCTCGATAAGACGCTTATCAACAAGGCCGTTGGGTTTTTCACAGGTCTTTACAACGCATTCGTTTCTTCGGACTGCTCGATGCTTGAGATTAATCCGCTCGTTATTACGAAGGACGGCAATCTCGTTGCGCTCGACGCAAAGATTTCGCTCGACGACAACGGGCTTTTCAGGCACAAGGACATCGAGGCAATGAGGGACTTGGACGAGGAAGACCCGAAGGAAGTCGAGGCATCGAGGTATAATCTCAACTATGTGTCCCTTGACGGAGAAATCGGCTGCATGGTGAACGGCGCAGGGCTTGCGATGTCAACCATGGACATCATAAAGCTTTACGGCGGGGCGCCGGCCAACTTCCTCGATGTCGGAGGCGGGGCCAACAAGGAACAGGTTACGGCCGCGTTCAAAATCCTCGTATCCGACAGGCGCGTGAAGGCCATACTCGTGAATATCTTCGGCGGCATAATGAGGTGCGATATCATTGCCGAGGGCATAATAGCCGCGGCAAAAGAGGTGGGCCTCAGGATTCCGCTCGTGGTAAGGCTTCAGGGCACGAATGTGGAGATTGGAAGAAAGCTCCTGTCCGAATCCGGCCTCAATATCACGGCAGCGGAGCGCATGGACGAGGCCGCTGAAAAGGTCGTCAGCGCGGCAAAAGGCGCGTAAATAAAACAGCCGGAGGACAGCGATAATGAGCATACTCATTAACAAGGACACCAAGGTCATCTGCCAGGGCATAACCGGCGAGCAGGGGACTTTCCATACGAGGCAGATGGCGGCCTACGGCACAAAGATGGCCGGAGGCGTAACACCCGGAAAGGGCGGCACGGATGTTGACGGCATACCTGTATTCAATACCGTTGACGAGGCGGTGCGGAAGACCGGCGCCGACGCCTCTGTCATATATGTGCCTGCGGCATTCGCGGCTGACGCGATAATGGAGGCGGTTGACGCGGGCATAAGGCTCGTTGTGTGCATAACAGAGGGCATACCTGTGCTCGACATGGTGCGGGTGCGGAGGTTCATGGAAGGAAGACCCTCCCGGCTCATTGGCCCCAACTGCCCTGGTGTTATCACACCTGGCGAGTGCAAAATCGGCATAATGCCCGGGCACATCCATAAGAAAGGCACGGTAGGCGTCGTGTCCAGGAGCGGCACCCTCACCTACGAGGCCGTTGACCAATTGACGAGACAGGGCATAGGACAATCCACCTGCGTGGGCATAGGCGGAGACCCTGTGAACGGGACCAACTTCATAGAGGTGCTTGAGCTTTTCCATAAGGACAAGGACACCGATGCCATAGTAATGATAGGCGAGATAGGAGGCACGGCAGAGGAAGACGCCTCGGACTTCATAAAAAAGAATGTAAGAAAGCCGGTAGTGGGCTACATCGCTGGCGTAACTGCTCCAAAGGGCAAGAGGATGGGGCACGCGGGCGCAATCATATCCGGAGGAAAAGGCACTGCCGGCGAGAAAATGGAGGCCATGTCAATGGCCGGCATAAGGGTCACCAAAAACCCGGCTGAAATCGGCAGGACCGTGGCAGAGGCGCTGGGCGGAAGACCAAGGTGAAGGATATTGACTACGATAACCGTCCTGTGATAAATAAATAGCATTTGCCAGAATAGGAAAAACAATCGTTGAAAACGGAGGGGATATGACTGAGGCGGCCAAAAAACTGCCGAGGATTGCGATATACGAAAGACTCTGCAAGGGCTGCGGCATATGCGTGGATTTCTGCCCCACGAATGTCCTTGAGATGAAAGGCTCCATAGCGGCGGTAAAAGACCTTGATGCCTGCACGAGGTGCCAGCTCTGCGACCTGAGATGCCCGGACTTCGCCATACAGGTCTTTGACTGAGGTTCTACTCCCCTCCCCTTTTTGCCCTCACCCTACCCTCCCCCATAAGGGGGGAGGGATAAAAGGAAGGGGGACAATTATAGGGGCGGGAACGGAGGGATATATAGATGGCTGAGAAAAAAAAGAGGTTTATGCAGGGCAACGAGGCCTGCGTCGAGGGGGCCATATACGCAGGGTGCAAGTTCTACGCCGGATACCCTATAACGCCCTCGACAGAGGTGGCTGAGGGCATGTCTGTCAGGCTCCCGAAGGTCAACGGAAGGTTTATACAGATGGAGGACGAAATAGCCTCCATAGCCGCGGTCTTAGGCGCCTCGCTTGCGGGCCTTAAGAGCCTGACAGCCACATCAGGCCCTGGTTTTTCCCTTAAGCAGGAATGTTTGGGCTACGCGTGTCTGGCTGAGATACCCTGCGTCATTATTAATGTCATGAGGGGCGGCCCGTCAACAGGATACCCGACCGGGCCTTCACAGGCCGACATAATGCAGGCCAAATGGGGCACGCACGGAGACCATCCTGCGATTGCCGTAACCCCGGCCTATGTGCAGGAGATACTTTCAGAGACGGTAAGGGCATTCAACCTGTCCGAAAAATACAGGACTCCGGTGATAGTCCTCTATGACGAAATCTTAGGGCACATGAGGGAGCCGATTGTCATCCCGGAGCCGGGAGAAATCCCGGTGATTGACAGGGCAAGGCCGGACTGCAAGCCTGAGGAATACTTCCCGTACGACGACAGGTTCGAGGTAGCGCCTCTCGCGCCTTTCGGGAGCGGCTACCGCTTCCATGTAACCGGGCTTAACCACAAAAAGGACGGCTTCCCGACAAACGACTCCAAGCTCATAGGCGAGGGCAACGAGCGCATAATGAGAAAGATTGACAATAACAAGGAAGACATCTGGAAGAACGAGGAGAGCTTCCTCGACGACGCGACGGTTGCCGTCTTTACAATAGGCTCGACCGCCCGCTCCGCGCGCTTTGCCGTGAACGAGGCAAGGAAGGCAGGCATAAAGGCCGGGATGTTAAGACCCCTTACCATATGGCCATTCCCTGACAAGGCCGTGGCAGAGCTTTCAAAAAGGGTTAAGACGATAATCGTCCCTGAATTAAACCTCGGGCAGATGAGGCTCGAAGTGGAAAGATGCGCTAAAAAGGCCGAGGTCATCGGCATACACAGGGTTGACGGCGAGCCGATAAACCCGGCACAGATACTCGATGCCATAAGGAAGTCCGCGTAATACAATTTAGAATTTTGTCAGGAGGCAGCCATGTCAACCACAGCAGTAACGGAAAAAAAGGAACGGCTCAGCGTTCCTTTCGACTATAACAAATACCTGCGGCCCAATAAACTGCCGCACATATGGTGTCCGGGATGCGGCCACGGGATAGTGCTCAAGGCGCTCCTCCGTGCCGTTGACAAGAGCGGGCTTTCCAAAGACCGGATTTGCATGGTATCCGGAATCGGCTGCTCGTCGAGGACTCCCGGGTATGTTGACTTCAACACCCTCCACTCCCTTCATGGAAGGGCGCTCGCATTCGCCACAGGCGTTAAGTTCGCAAAACCCGAGATGAAGGTCATAGTGGTGACAGGGGACGGCGACGCGCTGGCCATAGGCGGAAACCACTTCATCCATGCCTGCAGGCGCAACATTGACATGACCATACTGGTCTACAGCAACGCCACATACGGCATGACGGGCGGCCAGTTCTCGCCCACGACTCCTGTCGGCTCAGTGTCAACCACGAGCAGGTACGGCAACATCGAACCGGTATTCGACACATGCGAGATGGCTAAGGCCTCAGGCGCTACATTCGTGGCGCGCGGAACGGCATACCATACGATAGAGCTCGAAAAGATAATCCACGAGGCCTTCATGCACAAGGGGACAGCGGTTGTTGACATAATAGACGCCTGCCCGATATATTTCGGCCGCGCAAACAAGTTCAAGAGCGCGAGCCACATGATGGATGTGATTGAAAAGGACGGGACGGTCTCGATAAAGCAGGCCGACAAGCTCCCGGCCGAGAAACTTCAGGGCAAGCTCTTAAGGGGCGTGCTCTACAAGACGGAACGGCCTGAATACTGCGAGCAGTATGAAAAAGAAATCATGGGCAAGGCGCTGGCGAAGTAATCCGGCGCGTTAGACCGCGAATACAGCGATAAAAGGAGCATACACATAATGGGCGACAGATACGAGATGCGTTTCAGCGGCTCAGGCGGGCAGGGCATGATATTGGCCGGCATCATAATGGCAGAGGCCGCCTCGATCTACGGGGACAAGATGGCTGTGCAGAGCCAGTCATATGGGCCTGAATCAAGGGGCGGGGCCAGCAAGGCCGAGGTAATAATAAGCGACCAGCCTATAGACTACCCCAAGGCCACCGCCATTGACATCATGCTCGCCATGACGCAGGAGGCGTGCACAAAGTACCACGCGGACATAAAAAAGGGCGGCATACTCCTGATAGATTCCGATGAGGTAAAGACCCCGCCCAAGGGCGAGTTCAGGCTCCTTGGCTTCCCTATCACTGAGACCGCCAGAAAAGAGCTTGGCAAGACCATTGTCGCCAACATAATATCGCTCGGCATGATGACCGAGCTTACCGGCATAGTGTCCCGCGAATCCATTGAAAAGGCGGTGCTTGCCAGGGTCCCTGCGGCATTCCTTGAGCTCAACAAAAAAGCCCTTCAGATAGGCTTTGAAAAGGCAAAGGGGCTGAAATAGCGCCTGAGCATTTATACCTGCCGAAATGACGCGGGCCTCCGCATAGCCGAGGCCTTTCTTGTTGTTTAAATCCCTGTGCGTCAAAAAGGAAGTCTTTGAACTGGATACGGCAAGGCCCGAATAGAGGTTCATCTGGTAACTCATGATGTGATTATCATCGGGGCCGGGCTTGCCGGCATGAGGGCCGCTGTCGAGGCCGCAAGGGCCGGGCTTTATCCCGCGTTAGTGACAAAGGTGTACCCCGTAAGGAGCCACTCGGTGGCTGCTCAGGGCGGCATAAACGCGGCCATAAAGGAGACCGACTCGTGGGAAGCCCACATGTTCGACACGGTCAAGGGGAGCGACTATCTGGCTGACCAGGACGCGGCTGAGGTCCTTTGCAAAGATGCCCCCAAAGACATATTCGAGCTTGAAGGCATGGGCGCTATATTCTCCAGAGACGAAAACGGCAGGATTGCCCAGAGGCCCTTTGGCGGGGCCGGATACCCGAGGACATGTTATCTCGCGGACAGGACAGGCCACGGCCTCGTGCATGTGCTCTATGAGCAGATAGTCAAGCACGGCGTGGCGGTCTATGACGAGTGGCAGGTGCTTAGGCTCGCCATAGAGGACAACTCCGTCAGGGGCGTCATAGCCCTTGAGCTTAAGACCGGAAAGCTCCACCGCCTGAGGGCAAAGGCCGTGCTCCTCGCCACAGGCGGCTACGGCAGGGTCTTCAGAACCACCACAAACGCCCTGTCCTCCACAGGGGACGGCATGGGCCTCGCCCTCCAGTCGGGCGTCGAGCTTATGGACATGGAGTTCGTCCAGTTCCACCCGACCGTGCTTAAAAGGACGGGCATACTCATAACTGAGGGCGCGCGCGGAGAGGGCGGATTTCTCATAAACTCAAAGGGCGAAAGGTTCATGGAAAGATACGCCCCGTTGGTAAAGGAACTCGCGTCGCGCGATGTGGTGTCCAGGGCCGAGCAAACGGAAATAGACGAGGGCCGGGGCATTGACGGCTGCGTGCTCCTTGATTTAAGACACCTCGGCGAAAAAAAAATCGCCGAGCGCCTGCCCCAGATAAGGGATATCGCCGTAAACTTCGCCGGCGTTGACCCTGTAAAGGAGCCTATCCCCATAAGGCCCGGAGCGCATTACTCCATGGGCGGCGTGATGGCCGACATACACGGACGGACAAAGGTGGACGGGCTTTATGCCGCCGGGGAAAGCGCCTGCATAAGCGTCCACGGCGCCAACAGGCTCGGCGGCAATTCGCTCCTCGAGGCCATAGTTTTCGGAAGAAGGGCAGGAGAAAATGCCGCCGAGTTCTGCATGAACTCCGAGCTTAAACCCTTTGGCAACTCATTCCTCAAGGAAACGGCCCATGAGGCGGCTGACATCATAAGAAGAAAATACGGCGAGCCGGCCGCCAAGCTGAGGGGAGAGATGGCAGAGGCGATGGAAGAGTTCTGCGGCGTATTCAGGACGAGAACGCGGCTCGAAAAGGGCCTGAGTAAAATAAGGGGTCTCAAGGAAAGATACCTGTCGGCCTCGCTCTCGGACAAGAGCGGCCCTTTCAACATGGAACTCGCCTCTTTTTTCGAACTCGGCCATATGCTCGAAATATCGGAGGCCATACTTCTCTGCGCCATAAGCAGGGAAGAGAGCCGTGGCGCGCACTTCAGGGCCGACCACCCTAAGAGGGACGACGGCAAATGGCTCAGGCACACGGTCATAAAAAAGACCAAAAACTCCTTTAAGCTCGGCTTCAAGGATGTCTCGATAACAAGGTTTCAGCCTGCCGAGAGGAAATACTGATGAAGCTCACGCTCTCTATCAGGCGCTACAACCCGGACTCAGGGACTGAAGAGCCTTCATACATCCAGCCTTACGATGTTGATGCCAAAGAAGGCATGACCGTCCTCGAGGCGCTCCTTTACATATCCGACGCCGTTGACCCGACCCTCGCATTCAGAAAATCTTGCAGGTCCGCCATATGCGGCTCCTGCGCCGTGAACATAAACGGCGTGGCGCGGCTCGCCTGCTCTACCCAGCTCATACCCGAATGGATCAAGGCCGGCGTGCTTCTCGTGGAGCCGATATCAAACCACACGGTGCTTAAAGACCTCGTGGTTGACTTCATCCCCTTCTGGAAGAAGATGGAGAAGATAAAGCCTTACCTCTTGCCGGCCGTAGAACAGGGCGGCGAGACTACGATAACGCAGGAAGCGGAAAAGGCCATTGACAGAAGCCAGCAGTGCATCATGTGCGGCTGCTGCAACGCCGAATGCAACGCCCTCGACATTGACAAACACTTCCTCGGCCCGGCGGCGCTCGCAAAGGCGTGGAGGTTCGTGGGCGATGCGCGGGAGGCAGGCGGCAAAAAGAGGCTCGGAAGGCTATCGGACGACCACGGCATGTGGGACTGCGTGCGGTGCGTGCGGTGCGTCGAGTACTGTCCAAAGGATGTAGCGCCGCTCAAGGCGATAGAGGCGCTCCGCTCCCGCGCCATGCAGGAAAACATAAGGGACAACCCTGGGGCAAAGCATGTCGAGGCATTGGTCAACTCCGTAAGACGGGTCGGAAGGCTCGACGAGGCGGCCATGACATTCAAGACCATCGGCTTCCTCCGCTCGCTCGGCATGATACCGTTCGGAATAAAAATGGAGCTTCACGGCAAGATGCCCATGCCGCTTATATTCGCGCAGATAAAAGAAATAGACGAGGTGCGCACTATTTACGAAGAAGCGGAGAGGCTCAACTCCTTGCCAAAGACGGAGAAATAAACCTTGACCAAACTTAAATACGCATACTATCCGGGATGCGCCTCTCAGGAGATCACCAAAGAGGCGGACTCCTCCACGCGCCTCGTGGCAAAGGCCTTGGGCATCGAGCTTGTTGCCATGCCAAAGGCCAACTGCTGCGGCGCGGGTCTGCTTGCGGACTACGACTATACGCTCCACCTCTCCCTGAACGCCCGTATATTCGCGGAGGCCGAGGAAATGGGCATGGACATCCTCACGATATGCTCCACATGCCTCATGGTCATGAGGACTGCGAACCATGAACTCAAAAAAGACCCGGAACTCCTTCAAAAGATAAACCTAATCCTCTCAAAGGCAGGGCTTAAATACAGCGGAGGCATTGAGACAAAACACCTCCTGTGGGTATTAATAAAAGACTATGGCATGGAAAAGCTCAAAAAAAAGATAACAAGGCCGCTTGGCGGTCTTAAGGTAGCGCCTTTTTACGGCTGCCACAGTTTAAGGCCGTCATACGCCTTGGGCTTCGACGACCCGGACAGGCCCGACTCCCTTGAAACAATCATAAGAACGCTCGGCGCGGCCCCGGTTGAATACAGCGGAAAGACCAAGTGCTGCGGGTTTCAGGTTGACCTCGTAAGCGAGGACACTGCCGTTGAAATGACCGGCAGAAGGCTCTCGGACGCAAAGTCCAATGGCGCGGACTGCATGGTGACCCCCTGCCCCTTCTGCCACATAAACCTCGACGACTATCAGGACTCGGCGGAAAAAATGATATCTAAAAAGATAGGGCTCCCCATATTCCACCTCGCCCAGCTCGTGGGACTCTCAATGGGCATGAGCGCGGAAGAGATGGGACTAAACCGCCATCTCGTATCGCCGGAAAAAATACTCTCCAAATATTAACCGGCAGGCAATCAATATTTGGAGACATTCATCTCTTCCATCTTACCAGTGGCCATATAGACGACCCGTTCAGCTATATTCGTCACCCTGTCCGCTATCCGTTCGAGGTTGTGGGCGGCCCATATGAGGTAAGTCGCGTCCTTTATGATATTCGGGTTTCCTATCATCATGTGCACAAGCTCCGCGTATATCGCGTCGTAAAGCGCGTCCACCACATCGTCCTCGTCGCATATCCTTCTGGCCGCCTCCGCATTCCTCTCGACAAAGGCCGTCATGACCCTCTTAAGCATCGAGCCGCCCTTTTCAGCCATCTTGGGCATGTCTATCAGGGGCTTCACGAGCGGGGTGTTCCCTATGGAGACGCTTATCTTGGCAATGCCCTCGGCATGGTCGCCTATGCGCTCGAGGTCCGTGATTATGTTGATTACGGCGGCGAGCACGCGGAGGTCCCCGGCCATGGGCTGCTGGGTCGCTATCAGGCCGATGCACTTCTCTTCAATGTCAAAGCGCATCCTGTTGATAAAAATATCGTTCTTCACTATCTCCTGCGACAGGGCGATGTCCCTGTTCTTAAGGGCCTCCATCGCCTTGACGAGCGCCGCGCCCACCATCGAGGACATCTTAAGCACATCGTCCTCCACCCCCTTAAGCGACTTATGAAATGCCTCCCGCGTCATATCCCCTCCTTAATTGCCGGCGTCAGCCGAATCTCCCGGTTATGTAGTCTTCAGTCAGTTTATTTGAAGGCGCCGTGAATATCTTCTCCGTGGTATCCACTTCGATGAGTTCGCCGAGCATGAAAAATCCGGTGTGTTCCGATACCCTCGCGGCCTGCTGCATGTTGTGGGTGACTATCACGACGGTGTAGTTCTTTTTAAGGTCCATCATCAGGTCTTCTATCTTCGCCGTAGCGACAGGGTCGAGCGCGGAGCAAGGCTCGTCCATGAGTATGACCTCGGGCTCCACTGCCACGGCCCTCGCTATGCAGAGCCTCTGCTGCTGGCCGCCGGAAAGCGATAACGCAGGCTCATGGAGGCGGTCTTTTATCTCATCCCAGAGGGCCGAAACCCTGAGCGCCTTTTCAACCCTTGAGGCCGCCTCCTTCTTGCCCTTGATGCCTTTAAGCCTCAGGCCAAAGGCGATATTTTCAAACACAGACATGGGGAACGGCGTGGGCTTCTGAAACACCATGCCGATTCTGCTCCTGAGTTTTATGAGGTCAATGCCTTTTTCGAGGATATTGAAGCCGTCCAGCAGTATTTCCCCCTCATAGCGGTTTCCGGAGTAGAGGTCGTGCATCCTGTTGACGCATCTGAGGAATGTGGTCTTGCCGCAGCCGGACGGGCCTATGAGGGCTGTAACGGTCTTTTCCTTGATGACGAGATTTATGCCCTTCAGCGCTTGCGTATGGCCGTAGTGGAAGTTCAGTCCCTTTATGACGAACTTGTCGCTCAAGGGTCTTTCCTCCCAGCGAGCGCGAGCCTTGCCGTAACCGTTACGACGAGGACGATTGCCGTAATGAGGAACGCCGCGCCCCATGCCTTCTGGTGCCAGTCCTCGTACGGCCCCATTGCGTAGTTGAATATGGTAACCGTAAGCGTTGCGGTCGGCTCGGTCGGCTTGAAATTCCAGAACGAGTTGTTGAACGATGTGAACAGGAGCGGCGCTGTCTCGCCTGATACGCGCGCCACCGCGAGCATTACGCCCGTCAGGATGCCCCGCATGGCGCCCCTGTAAACCACATGGACAGTAACCTTCCAGTGGGGCGCGCCGAGGGCAAGGGCCGCCTCGCGCGTTGAATCCGGAACGAGTTTCAGCATTTCCTCGGCTGTCCTTACGACCACGGGGAGCATTATGATGGCGAGCGATATGGAGCCCGAGAGCGCCGAGAACACGCCGAAGGGCTTGACGAGAAGCGCGTAAACGAACACGCCTATGACAATCGAAGGCGCGCTTACGAGTATGTCGGATAAGAACCTGACCACGGCCGCCACCCTGCTCTTTCTCCCGTATTCCGAGAGGTATGTGCCCGCGAGTATGCCGGACGGGATGCCGATTACGGCCGCGAGGCCCGTTATGAGGATTGTGCCGACTATCGCGTTGGCCATCCCCCCTCCTGCAACCCCGGGCGGAGATGGAAGCTCCGTGAAGAAGGCCCATCCGAGCGCGGGCAGGCCGAGGAGAAACACATCCTTCAATATCCAGAAAAGGAAGAATATGCCGAAGACCGCCGAGAGGAGAGCGGCGCCCAGGGCCGCCGAATTATATGCCTTCCGTCTTATGTAGAAAAAACCGGTCATAGCCTGCCGCCCTGATAGGAGAACCTCCGTATCAAGAGTTTCGCGACGGCGAGCGCCGCGAAGGTGATGAGAAATAGTATGAGGCCCAGCTCCACGAGGCTTGAAAGATAGATGTCCTCAACCGCCTCGGTGAACTCGTTGGCGAGCGTCGCGGATATGGATGTCGCCGGGTTTAAAAGCATGGCGCTTATCTTATGCGAGTTGCCTATGACGAATGTTACGGCCATGGTCTCCCCGAGCGCCCTTCCGAGCCCGAGTATCACCGCGCCTATGACCCCAGAGCGGGTGTACGGGATAACGACCTTCCTGACGACCTCCCATTTGGTGGCACCAACGGCGTATCCCGATTCCTTGAGTATAGACGGCACCATCCGGAAGACATCCCTCGCAACCGAGGATATGAACGGTATTATCATTATAGCGAGGATGACGCCTGCCGTGAGCATGCCTATGCCCATAGGCTCGCCGCTGAAAAGCACTGTCCAGCCGAGGTATTGGTTCATGAACGGGGCCACATACTCGGATATAAGAGGGGCGAATATGAAAAGCCCCCACATGCCGTATATGATGCTCGGGATTGAAGCAAGAAGCTCGATTGCCGTGCCAATGGGGCCTTTGAGCCAAGCCGGGGCCATCTCGGTAAGGAATATCGCTATGCCGAGACTTATGGGCACGGCGATTACAATGGCTATTATGGATGATACCACTGTGCCGTATATGGCGGCAAGGCCGCCGAATGATTGGCTTACAGGGTCCCACTGCCTGCCGTAGAGAAAGCCGAAGCCGAACTTCCTGAGCGAGGGCATGGATTCCTTGAAGAGCACCGCGATTATGAGGAATAAAAGGATTATGACGGAAAAGGCGAAGAAAAAAGACACGCCTTTAAACAGGGCGTCGCCGTATCTGTCTGCCTTATATCTGTCAGGGAATATCATCTGCGCTGATTATAATAAAAGGCCCGAAGACCCTCAACAACAAAAAATAGGCTGTCCCGCGGCCCCGCGGGACAGCCGGAAAAGATTAGCAAACCCGGTCTTATCACGAGCGCCTCAATTCCAAACCGATTTTCCTGAGCACTTGACCTCTTTGGCCCATGTCTTCTCCATTATATCAGAGACATTCTTGGGTATGGGCACATAGTCGAGGGATTTGGCCATGTCAGCGCCGTTCTTGTACGCCCAATCAAAGAACGAGAACACGGCCTTTGCGTTTTCGCAGTTTGCGGGCTCTTTGTAAACGAGTATGAATGTAGCGCCTGCTATGGGCCATGAGTCCTTGCCCGGCTGGTCGGTAAGCACAACCGCAAAGCCGGGTGTGTTTTGCCAGTCAGCGCCCGCGGCCGCAGAAGAAAAACTTTCAATCGAAGGCTCGACAAAGGCGTTTTCCCTGTTCTTGAGCTTCGTATGCGTGAGCTTGTTCTGCAAAGCATAGGCGTACTCCACATAACCTATGGAGTTCTTTATCCTCTTTACATATGTGGCCACGCCCTCGTTGCCCTTTCCTCCGACTCCAACGGGCCAATCAACGGCTGTGCCGAATCCGGCCTTGTCATGCCAGGCATTGCTTACCTTGTCGAGGTAGTTGGTGAATATCCAGGTTGTGCCGATCCCGTCTGCGCGGTGGATGTCCGTGATTGAGTGCTCCGGCAAGCTCACATCAGGATTAAGCTCAGTAATCGGCGTGTCTTTCG
>CAYIRV010000016.1:0-13670 GCA_964365865.1 uncultured Thermodesulfobacteriota bacterium
GGGAGGGGATGCCCATATCGCTTCTTGAGGCAATGGCAAGGGGCCTGCCTGTTGTAGCGTCCAATGTGCCCGGCAATTCCGATGTTGTGGAAAATGCCCAATCAGGATTCCTTTTTGCCTTAAATTCCCCGGCTGAGTGCGCTGCGCGTATAAAGGAACTGATGGAAGACAATACCCTCTATCGCAGGATGTCCGAGGCCGCGTATAAGACAGCCCTTGCCGATTATTCCGTAGACAGGATGTGCGAAAGCACTATGGCCATGTACCAGATGACCGTCGGCGCTAAGGCTAAAAAGGCGGTTGTTAAGGCCGCAGGCGCGGTTCAGTGAACATATGAACCTGAAAGGCAAAAAAATCCTCGTAACAGGGGCTGACGGTTTTATCGGCTCACACCTCGCAGAGGAGCTTGTGAAAAGGGGTTATGATGTCAGGGCCTTTGTCCTCTACAACTCATTCAACTCATGGGGCTGGCTCGACCGCGTTGAACCGGGTATCGTAAAATCGCTCGATGTGTTTGCGGGCGATGTCCGGGACCCGCACGGCGTAAAGGCCGCGATGAAGGGGTGCGGGGCGGTTCTGCATTTAGCGGCCCTCATAGCCATACCCTATTCCTACCATTCGCCCGATACCTATGTTGACACGAATGTGAAGGGTTCGCTCAATATAGTTCAGGCCGCCAGGGAGCTAAACGTTGAAAAGGTAGTCCATGTCTCAACGAGCGAGGTTTACGGCACAGCGCGTTTTGTCCCCATCACCGAGGACCACCCGCTTCAGGGCCAGTCCCCGTATTCAGCGTCAAAGATAGCGGCTGACCATCTGGCCATGTCTTTTTACTGTTCGTTCAATACCCCTGTTGCCATAGTGAGGCCATTCAATACATACGGGCCGCGTCAATCCGCACGGGCGATAATCCCGGCAATCATCACGCAAATCGCCTCAGGCAAGAGAAAAATCAGGCTCGGCTCAACGCATCCCACGCGGGACTTTAGCTTTGTATCCGACACGGTAAGCCTTATGCTCGCGGCCTTAGAGTCGGACAAATCAATCGGCGAGGTAATCAACGGCGGGAGCAATTTCGAGGTCTCGATAGGAGACACGGCGCGCCTTATCGCCGAGGCCATGGACGTTGAAATAGAAATAGAGGTTGACCAAGAGCGCATACGGCCTGAAAAGAGCGAGGTCTCGCGCCTTTGGGCGGATAACGCAAAGGCCATGAGTCTCTTGGGCTGGAGGCCCAAGCACGCAGGCATCGAAGGGCTTAAGACAGGGCTGAAGACGACGGTTGAGTGGTTTAAAGAACCGGATAACCTCAAGACATACAAGGCGGACATATACAACATATGAAAGGCGGCATTAACGAGGAATCGGTGCTTAGGGCGCTTAGGAGCGTCCTCCCGGCGTCGAGCGCGCCGTTCGCGCTCCATGAGCCGCTTTTCAACGGTCACGAGCGCGCATACCTAATGGAGTGCATTGACACTGGCTGGGTCTCGTCCGCCGGCGCTTTTGTGGCAAGGTTCGAGGCCATGCTTGAGGACTATATTGGCGTAAAGCGGGCCGTTGCCGTAGTAAACGGGACATCGGCCCTGCACATAGGGCTGAAGTTAGCCGGCGTCAACGCAGGGGACGAGGTGATTGCGCCCACGCTTACATTCGTCGCTCCGGCTAACGCTGTTTCTTACTGCGGGGCTGTCCCTCACTTTGCGGACATTTCTCCAAAGACCCTCGGCATTGACCCGGCAAAGCTCAATGACCACCTCAGGGACATAGCGGTCAAGGGACAGGGGCACTCCATGAACAGACTTACGGGAAGACCGTTAAAGGCCGTAATCGCCATGCACACATTCGGCCATCCTGTTGATATTGACCCGCTCCTCGATGTCTGCAACAGGTTTAAAATTCCTCTCATAGAGGACGCGGCCCAGTCGTTAGGCTCTTTTTACAAGGGACGGCACACCGGGAACTTCGGCCTCGTCTCGGCCCTGAGTTTTAACGGCAACAAAATCGTGACTACAGGCGGAGGCGGGGCCATACTTACAAACGACGAAAGACTCGCGGACTCGGCCCGGCATCTTACGACAACGGCGAGGGTGGCTGACAGGTGGCGGATAGGGCACGACGCAATCGGCTACAACTACAGGATGCCCAACATAAACGCGGCGCTCGGCTGCGCCCAGATGGAGCGGCTCCCCGCGCTTCTCGAAAAAAAACGCTCGCTCGCGCTCAAATACAGGATTGCGTTCGAGGGTGTAGATGGCATGCGGCTCTTCCTTGAGCCGGGTTTCGCCAAAAGCAACTACTGGCTGAATACCCTCATATTGGATTCCGGGCATTCAGACCGCAGGGACGCGCTTATCGAGCTTACACACTCATCCGGCATAATGACGAGGCCGGCATGGACGCTCATGCACAGGCTTCCCATGTATAAGGACTGCCCCAGGATGGATTTAAAAGAGGCCGAAGGACTTGGAGAGCGGATTATAAACCTGCCGAGCAGTCCGGCGCTTGGAGAGACCCGTGTCAGCGCGTAGGATATGCGTGGTTACAGGAAGCAGGGCCGAGTACGGCCTTTTATATTGGCTCATGAAGGAGATTCAGCAAGACGGCTCGCTGGCCCTGCAGGTTATAGCCACAGGCGCGCATCTGTCCCCTGAGTTCGGACTGACCTATAAAACCATAGAGCAAGACGGGTTCAGGATAGATGAAAAAATAGAGATGCTTCTTTCAAGCGATACGCCGGTCGGCATAGCCAAATCAATAGGACTCGGAGTTATTGGGTTCGCCGGGGCGCTGGGTAGGCTCAAGCCCGATATAATGGTGGTGCTCGGGGACAGGTTTGAACTCCTTGCGGCAACGATAGCCGCGATGACGGCGCGCATCCCAATAGCGCACATCCACGGCGGCGAGCTTACCGAGGGCGCGCTCGACGACTGCATACGGCACGCCATAACAAAGATGTCTCAATTGCATTTCGTCGCCGCGGGGCCTTACAGGTCAAGGGTTATGCAGATGGGCGAGCCGCCTGACAAGGTTTTGAACCTCGGCTCGCCGGGACTCGATAACATAAAAAATCTCAGGCTCCTCAACAGGGCAAAACTCGAGGCCGCGCTCGGCTTCAGCCTCGGAAGCACGAGTTTTCTCGTTACTTATCATCCTGAAACCTTATCGTCAAAAAAACCCGTTGAATCCTTCGGTGCTCTTCTCAAAGCGCTCGACAGATTCCCAGAGGCGCGGATAATCTTCACCATGCCTAACGCGGACGAAGGCGGGAGGGGCATAGCCTCCATGATTAAGGAATACGCGGCCCGGCGCAAAGGCGTTTATGCAGCCATTTCCCTGGGACAGAGGCTTTATCTGAGCGCGCTGAAAAACGCCGATGTCGTAATCGGAAACTCATCGAGCGCGCTTACCGAGGCGCCGTCATTCAAAAAGCCTGCGGTAAATATCGGCGGCCGTCAAAAAGGCAGGCTCAGGGCCGCTTCTGTAATAGACTCGGCCGGGGACGCCGCCTCCATTGAAAAAGCCGTGAGAAAGGCGCTTTCGCCTGAGTTCAGGGGAACGTTAAAGGGCATGGAATCGCCTTACGGCAAGCCGGGCGCATCAATCAGGATAAAAGAGCATCTCAAGACCGTTGACCTGAAGTTTCTAACGAAGAAGAAGTTTTACGATATTGGTATATAACCGAAATGAAGGTCGCTTTAATACAACTCCCGCATTTTTACGGCAACGGCGAGTCGAGGCCGCCTGAGTGCTATCCGCTCGGGCTCGGGTACATCTCCAACTCCCTCAGGGCAGCCGGCATTGTTCATAAGGGCATTGACCTTTGGGGCATGCAGTATTCTCCGTCAGAGGCCCTCGCTAAGGTTGACTTTTCCGGGTACGATTTTTTCGGCATCAGCGCGTATGTTACGCAGTACAAATACCTGAAGGAATTTTCCCTCAGGCTCAAGGAGCGATATCCCGATACCCCGATAATATGCGGGGGCCCGGGCCCGACATTCAGCCGCGAGATTATACTCGCTAAGACCGGCGTTGATGTATGCGTGCTAAGGGAGGGCGAGGCGACAATAGCCGAGCTTCTTGATAATTTCAAATGCCTCGAACATGTTAAGGGCATAGCGTATCTTAAGGACGGCAAGGTCTTGGCGACTTCGCCCCGCCCCGCTATCGAAAACCTCGACAGCCTCGAATTTCCGAACAGGGAGCTTTTCGACCTTGAGCAGATAATAAGAAATTCCGCGAAGGTCAGGTCAGACAGGGCAGGCAAGGCGTTCAAGGGGAGCAGGTCAACGGACATAGTTGCCGGAAGGGGATGCCCGTACAGCTGCAGCTACTGCTCAAAGACATTCAGCGGCCTGAGGCTCCGCGCCGTGGAGAATGTCATAAGTGAGGCGGCCCTTTTAAAGGAGAGATACGGGGTCAACCACTTGAGCTTTAACGACGAGCTCCTCCTCGTAAACAGGAAACGGACGCTTGAACTTTGCGCGGGGCTTAAAAAGCTCAATCTGAGATGGACATGTCAGGGCAGGATAAATCAGGTTGACAGGGAGATACTCGGCGCCATGAAGGACGCGGGGTGCATCGAGGTCGGTTACGGCGTCGAGTCCATCTCTCAGGGCATACTCGACGCCATGAACAAGAGGCAGGACGCCAAGACGATAGCGCCTGTCATAAAGATGACAAAGGAGTCCGGCATAACACCCATAGTGCAGTATATGTTCGGCTATCCCGGGGAAAACGACGAGACCATCGCGCGGACAATAGAGTTTTTCAAAGAGATAGACTATCCGTTCATAAGCTTCACGACAACGCCCATACCCGGAACAAAGCTCTATCAGGACTGCGTCAATAATGGCCTTATAAAAGACGAGGAGGACTATCTTTTAAGGCTCGATTCAGGCTACAACATCACAGGCGCAATGGTGAACATGACCGGCTTTACGGACTCTGAATTCCTCTCGAAAAAAAAGCGGCTTAAGTTCCGCGTTACCCACAACTATCTCAAGAAAAGGCCCGCTGAATATCTTAAGTACATCATGGGCGTCGCAGGAAGGAAGCTCGAAGGCGCGGTAAGAAAGGCCGGTATAACCCGCGCCCAATGGAAAAAGGCATGATGGATAAGCGCGTATATATAATAGCCGAGGCAGGCGTGAACCATAACGGCTCAGTCAGGCGCGCCAAGGAGCTTATTGACGCGGCTGCGGCCGCAGGGGCTGACGCGGTAAAGTTCCAGACCTTCAGGGCAGAGGATGTCGTAACATCTTTTGCCTCAAAGGCCCATTATCAGAAGGCAGGGACAGGGAAAGGCGAAGGCCAGCTCGAAATGCTTAAAAGGCTCGAACTCGACGAAAAGGCCCACAGGGCGCTCATGTCCCATTGCGACAAGAGGGGAATAGAGTTTCTTTCAACCCCGTTTGATTTAAAAAGCGTTGAGCTTCTCGTCCGGCTCGGTCTTAAAAGGCTCAAGCTCCCGTCAGGAGAGATAACAAACGCGCCACTGCTTCTAAAGGCCGCTTCAACAGGGAAACCTATTATGCTTTCAACAGGCATGAGCACGCTTGCGGAGGTGGCGGACGCGCTCGGAGTGCTTGCCTTTGGATATTTGGGAGATGGCCGCGCCCCGTGTGTAAAGGCATTCAAAAAGGCATATGCGTCAGGGGCAGGGAGAGATGTTCTGAAGGGCAAGGTTATTCTCCTTCACTGCACCACAGAGTACCCTGCGTGCTTTCATGATGTGAACCTGAGGGCAATGGACACCCTGCGTTCGGCCTTTTCCCTTTTAGCGGGGCTTTCCGACCACACGGCAGGCATAGCCGTTCCAATCGCGGCGGTCGCGCGAGGCGCATCGGTGATAGAAAAGCATTTCACGCTCGACAGGAAATTGCCGGGGCCAGACCACATGGCTTCCATTGAGCCGGATGAGCTTAAGGACATGGTCATGGCCATAAGGAATGTCGAGGATGCCCTTGGCTCGCCTGTGAAAAAACCGGCAGACGGAGAGATTGAGAATATTAGGGCGGTCAGAAAGAGCCTCGTTCTGTCGCGCAATATTAAAAAAGGGGAGTTGTTTACCAAAGACAATATTGCGGCCAAAAGGCCGGGCAACGGCGTTCAGCCTTTTTTTTACTGGGAGTTTCTGGGCAAAAAGGCCGATAAGGATTTCAAGAAAGATGAATTTCTGAAATGGGGAAAGTAAATGGCCGGATATGAGGATAAAATTCTGGAGCATTACCGGAAAGAGGCCGCTTCAAAGGGCTTGTCCAAAGAAAGCACAATGCACGACGAATATATCAGGGAACATGAATCGCGCTTTATTCTTAAAGAGATAGACAGGGAATATGAAAAAAAAGAGAAGCCGCTTAAGATACTTGAGATAGGCTGCGGCAACGGCTATTTGCTGTCTTTGCTGGCCGAAAGGTATTCGGGATGTCAATTCTGGGGACTGGAATTTACGAGGGAACTGTTCGAATTGGCAAAGTCCCGCGCACTAAAGGACACGACAATAATAGAAGGCGACTGCAGGGTCAGGCATTTTGACGAGCAGTCGTTTGATATAGTTATTTCGGAACGGGTATTGATCAATATCCTCGATAACAACGATAAGATTGAATCATTAAGACAAATTTACAGCGCGCTCAAAGTCAAAGGCAAATATATAATGGTGGAATCATTTAATGAGCCGTTGTCGAATCTGAACAAGGCGCGCAAGGAACTCGCAATGGAGGAAATCAAGCCTGCATATCATAATGAATATTTAGACGAGGGGATAATAGACCTCTTGAAAAACTCGGGTTTTAAAGAGATAGAGCCGGCGCTTCCGGCAAATTTCCTCTCAACCCATTACTTCCTTACCAGAATCTTGCATGAATCGGTGCGTCCCAAGCAAGGGCAGATCAAAAATACCGAATTCGTAAAATTTTTTGACGAGGCGCTCTTGCCGGCGATAGGGAATTATTCTCCGGTTTTGTTTCGTGTCTTTGAGAAAAAAAGCTGAATTTCATAGATGACGGCGGCGCGAAGATTATGAAAGATTGGAAGAAAATTCTTATATCTCCAAAGGCTTCAATCCGTTCCGCTATTGAGACCATAGACAATAGCGCCATACAGATAGCGCTCGTGTCAGATTCGGATGGCCGTCTTCTCGGAACGGTTACGGACGGGGATGTGAGAAGGGGCATCCTTAAAGGCATTGCGCTCGACGAGCCTGTGGAGCGCATAATGAACCCAAACCCTACGGTCATGAGGGGCAGCGAAAGCAGGGATGCCATTTTGGCGGTAATGAAGAACAAGGGCATCCACCAGATACCCATAGTTGACCCGGACGGCCTGCTCATCGGCCTTGAGCTTATTGACGAGATAGTGCAGGGCGCGGAGCGCGACAACGCCGTGGTGCTCATGGCGGGCGGGCTTGGAAGCCGCTTGAGGCCGCTTACGGACGATTGCCCGAAGCCGCTCCTCAAGGTCGGCAACAAGCCCATACTTGAGACCATAATCGAGAACTTTATGGAATACGGCTTCAGGAGGTTTTACATCACCATAAACTACAAGGCCGAGATGATAGAAGAGCACTTCGGCGACGGCTCCAAGTGGGGCGTTGAGATAAGCTACATACGCGAGAACGAGCGCATGGGCACAGCAGGGTCTTTGGGCGCGTTTTCCGGAAAATTCGGCAAGCCGCTCTTCGTCATGAACGGGGACCTGCTTACGAGGGTGAACTTCAGCCAGCTTCTGAACTTCCACCTGGAGCACAGGGCAAAGGCCACGATGTGCGTGCGGGAATACGATTTTCAGGTGCCTTACGGGGTCGTGAAGATTGACAAAGGCAATCTCGTTGACATAGAGGAAAAGCCGGTGCACCGGTTTTTCGTGAGCGCGGGCATATATGTGCTTGAACCTGAGATATTGGAGCTTATACCATCGGGCGGGTATCTCGACATGCCCGCGCTTTTCAAGCTGCTCCTCGATAAAAAGATGCAGTCCGCTGTTTTCCCCATAAGGGAATACTGGCTCGACATAGGCCGGCAGGGCGACTTCGACAGGGCAACGGCTGAATTCGGAGAAGACTTAAAGTGATTAACGGCAAAAAAACGTTAGCGCTGATTCCAGCCAGGGGCGGCTCAAAGGGGCTTCATCGGAAGAACCTGCGCGAGCTTTGCGGCAGGCCATTGTTGGGTTGGCCTATTGAGGCCGCGAAGGGGTCTAAATATATTGATAAAATCGTTGTATCTTCTGAGGATGGTGAAATCATTGAAAAGGCCGTTGAGTTTGGGGCTGAGGCGCCGTTTGTCAGGCCAAGGGAACTTGCCGGCGATACCGCGAGCAGCGCCTCGGTGGTCGAGCATGCGCTTGATTTTTTTATATCTAAGGGCAGCCCGTTCGACTACATAGCGCTGCTTGAGCCCACATCCCCACTTACCGAGGCGGCTGATATTGACATGGCCTTGGAGACGCTCGAATCCAAACGGGATGCTGCGGACTCCATCGTGGGCGTAAGCAAGGTAACATCCGCGCACCCGGCCTTTGATATCAAGATAAATGCTCAGGGACTTATCGAACCTTATTTTAGCGCTGATTTCTCATCAGCAGGCCGCCGTCAGGACATGGCCGAGGTTTTTTTCTTTGACGGAACTCTCTATATCTCTGACGCCGCTGTTTTCTTACAAAGAAAGAGCTTTTATCACAGCCGCACGCTGCCGTATGTTACGGCTAAATGGAAGTCATTTGAAATAGACGACATCGTTGATTTCATCTGTGTGGAGGCGATAATCAAACATCGCGGTTTAATTAAAAATGAGCGCTAATAAACTCTATCAGGAAAAGGCCCATCTTTACATCCCGGCAGGCGCGCACACATACAGCAGGGCAGACGATTCTTTTCCTGAAAACGCACCCCCGATTCTCGAAAGGGGAAAGGACGCGTATGTATGGGACATGGAGGGCCGGAGGTATTTAGACTTCGGCATGGGGCTTCGGGCAGTTACGGTAGGTTACGGCTATGAGCGGATATCCAATGCCGCGATTGAGCAGATAAGAAAAGGCAACAACCTCACGAGACCCTCGAAAATCGAGGTCGAGGCCGCGGAGGCCATGTGCGCGCTCATCCCGTGGGTGGAGATGGTCAAGTTCGCGAAAAACGGCTCGAATGTAACGAGCGCGGCAGTGAAGTTGGCGCGCGCCTATACCGGAAAAAAGTATGTGGCAAAGTGCGCGGAACACCCTTTTTTCAGTTTCGACGACTGGTTCATCGGCACGACTGTTATGGACAGAGGAGTGCCTGAGGAATACAAGTCCCTAACGTTAGACTTCCATTACAACGACATGGCTTCGGTTGAAAGGCTTTTTTCAGAGCATCCCGAAGGCATTGCCGCGGTCATCCTCGAACCAGCGACCACCGAAGAGCCGAAGGACGGCTTTCTCCATAAGCTTAAGGAACTTTGCAAAAGGCACAATACGGTGTTCATCCTCGATGAGATGATTACGGGTTTCAGGTGGCACCTGCAGGGCGCGTCCAAGTATTACGATATAGAGCCGGACCTCGTTACCTACGGCAAGGGCATGGCAAACGGATTTTCCGTGGCAGCCCTCGGGGGCAAGAGGGAAATCATGGAACTCGGGGGCATCAGGCACGACGGGGAGCGGGTATTCCTCATCTCGACCACGCACGGCGCGGAGATGAGCGGGCTTGGGGCGTTTGTCGAAACCGTGAAGGTCTATAAGGAGCTTGATGTTGTCGGCGGGATGTGGAGCGCCGGGAAAAGGCTGATGGACGGCATGAACGACATTTCAAAGGAGTTGGGCATATCGGATTATTTCAGCTTCATGGGGCTTCCGTGTTCGCCTAATTTCATTACGAAAGACGCGAGCGGGGCGGTATCGCTTGAGATGCGGACGCTTTTTGTTCAGGAGATGATAGAAAACAACGTGCTTATGCCGTGGGTCGCGCTCTGTTACATGCACGGGGAGGCGGAGATAGACGCAGCCATCGAGGCTGGAAGAAAAAGCCTCAAGGTCTATTCACGCGCGCTTGAACACGGCGCTAAAAAGTTTCTCAAGGGAAGGCCGATAAAACCCGTTTTCAGGAAGAGGAATTGAGATGACCGATATGTTCAGGCTCGACAATAAGGTGGCGGTGGTAACAGGCGCATGCGGTATTCTCGGAAGCGTTTTTTCGAGGGTCCTCGCTCATGCAGGCGCGAAGGTGATTGTGGCTGACCTCGACGAGGAGCGCGTAAAGGCGCTCGTTGATGAAATATCCGTGGAGACCGGCGTTCAGGCTGAGGGCGCGCCAGTGGATTTAAGGAGCGAGCCGTCGGTTAAGTCATGGGCAGGCGCTCTTCTCTCGAAACACACTTCAATTGATATCATCGTCAATAACGCGGCAACGAAAAGCCCGGGTTTTTTCGCGCCCATTAAGGACTTCAGCCTCAATGATTGGAACGAGGTCTTCTCGGTTAATGTGGGGGGCATGTTTTTGGTCGTCCGCGAACTTGGCCCATCTATGGCTGAGAAGGGGAGCGGCTCCATAATAAACATAAGCTCCATATACGGCGTTGTCGGCCCTGACCAGCGCATATACGAAGGGTCGAGATATGAGGCCCTCGGCGGCGCAATCAATACGCCGCTCGTGTATTCGGCGAGCAAGGGCGCGGTCATTGCCATGACGCGCTATCTGGCCGCTTACTGGGGCGGTAAAGGCGTGCGCACTAACACGCTTACCCCTGGCGGGGTTTTTTCAGGACAGAACGATATATTCGTCGAAAAGTATTCGAACAGGGTCCCGCTCGGACGCATGGCTAAAAAAGACGAGCTTGCCGGCGCGCTTCTTTTTTTAGCGTCAGACGCATCATCGTATGTCAACGGCCAGAACATAATAGTTGACGGCGGGCTTACGGCTTGGTAGTGACGATTGTATTCCTGTTCGATAGGCCGCTTGTTGAAAGGGATATCGGCAGATACGGCTTTGAATACCTTAAGTCCCAAGGCTTTACGGTATTCGCGTACGACCTGTCTCTGCTTGTCAATAAAGACGCCGCGTTCAGTCACCCTGTTGACGCAGAAGTTGCAAAAGACTATATAGTCAAAATCCGCTCGTATGAAGAACTCGATAAGAATATCCATCAACTCGCAGGCAGGGCTGTCTTTATTGATTTTCTCGTGGCCCTTTCCCGGATAGATCTGCGGAACGAACGGGTTTTTAGAATCCTGAAAAAACACGAAGCTAAATATGCGGTGGTGTCCGCCGGCGCCCTGCCTTTAAGCGGCGTATCGGGCCGCTCCCGCGTACAAAAAGCCAAAAGGGCGTTGAACCCTGTCGCCCTCCTGAATTTTATAGCAAAAAAAGCGATTTTATCCTTCTCAAAACACAGGATGCTTTATCCGCTTCCTGCGGTCATATTTTCAGGCGAGACATTGCAGTTAAAGGCTTATTTTGAGTCGCGCTCCATGCGCGGGGTCTCTGCCGTTGTCCCTGTGCACTCGCTCGACCATGATGTATATCTCGATTGCATCAGAGGCCTGGGCAACAGGACGCCCGTGCCTGACAATACCTGCGTTTTTCTCGATGAGGCCGCTACCCATCACCCTGACTTCGCGTTTTTCGGCATAAGGCCGCTCGTGCATGAGGATTATTTTCAAATAATGAGACTGTTTTTTGATGCAATCGAGAAAAGGACGGGATTAAAGGTCGTTGTCGCGGCGCACCCGCGTTCCCAATATGAAGACATGCCCGGAATTTTCGGCGCTCGGCCTGTTGTAAAGGGTAAGACAGTGGAGCTTGTTGCTAAAAGCTCGCTCGTGCTCGCGCATTCGAGCACATCAATAAGCTTTGCCGTGCTGTTCAACAAGCCGCTCCTTTTCATAAAGACTCCGGACATGCGTTCAAACGGGACCGCCGGGTTTGTTGACATTATGGCCGCCTCGCTCGGGCTTATGTCTTTTGGAATAGATTCAAAGGAATCGTTTGAAAAGATACCGCTCGATTACAGCCGATGGGCGCACCTTGGATACGATGACTATAAGTATAAATACATAAAATCAAAGGGCCTCGGCGATGTTACCGTCTGGGAGGCGGTTGCCGGGTATTTCAGGAAACACGGACCGGACTGATATTCGCAATGCGATTTGATATGGATACGAAGTCTGTAAAGACGCGCTATATGGTCTCCATCGGGGCAACGGGGTTAAGGGCGCTTATGAGCTTTGCCGTGGCGCTCCTTCTTGCCCGTGGACTCGAACCTTCAGGCTACGGGGAATTAAGCTTCCTCCTCGGAAGCTTCGTTGCCGTAAGGTCTCTTCTCGACCTTGGGACATCGAGCGCGTTTTACACCTTTATTTCGCGGAAAAGCAGGCATAAGGGATTTTACCTCGCTTACTTGGGCTGGCTCGGCCTTCAGTTCGCATTGACCGTCATAGTCGTCGTAGTCATCCTTCCGGATGCATCCATAAAAATCCTTTGGCTCGGGCACGGCAGGGGACAGGTGCTGCTCGCGTTCGCAGCGGTCTTCATGCAGCAGCAACTCTGGCAGGCCGCAACGCAGATTGGCGAGGCCAGGCGCATGACCGTGATGGTGCAGGCTATTACCACAGCCGTGGCCTTTGTTCACCTCTCGGTTGTAGCGGTGCTGCTCTTTGCCGATGTAATATCGGTCAGCCTCATACTATGGGCTGTCTTTCTCGAATATCTTGCGGCCTCTCTCGTTGCAATGCGGTTTTTCAGGGAGACCGCGTTGCCGGAAGATATTCCGCAAAGATTTGGGCTTAGGGAAATGGCCGGTGAATACATGGTATATTGCAGGCCACTCGTGCTTCACTCCGTATTTTCTTTTGCCTATGAGTTCGCGGACAGGTGGGTGCTCCAGAGGGCAGGCGGGGCCGCTGAACAGGGCTATTACCAGATAGCTTACCAGTTCGCAACCGCAGGCTCCCTTGCGGTAAATTCGATATTCAATGTGCTGTGGAAGGAGATTGCCGAGGCGCACGCAAGGGAGGATACGGGGCGCGTTGAACTCCTCGTGCGCAGGACCAGCCGCCTGTTCGCCATGTTCGCGGCCGCATTATCCGGATTCCTTATACCGTGGGCAAGCGAATTAGTGGTTGTGCTCCTCGGGGCGTCATATGCAATGGCCGCGCCGGTTCTGACGGTTATGCTTTTTTATCCGGTCTTCTATACCATAGGCAACATAAACTGCGCGGTATTCCTCGCAACAGGCCGCACCAGCGCTTACACGGCCTTCAGCATAGCGTTCATGGCCGCAAGCCTTCCTGTAACCTATTTCGCGCTCGCGCCGGAAAGCTGGCCTGTTCCCGGTCTCGGGCTCGGGGCATTGGGCCTTGCCCTGAAGATAGTCGTCCTTACCTTCATAACGGTAAACGCGCAGTCGTTCGTGATAGCGAGACTCGGCGGCTGGAGGTTCGACTGGTCATATCAGTTCGCAAGCATAGGACTGTCCCTCGCGGCCGGGTTTGGCGTAAGGCTTGCGGCAGGAATGGTATGGGACTTAAGCGCGATTTCAGGATATGCTTCCCTTGCCTATCCGATGGCGTTTTCGGGTATATTGTATATTATCATGATTTTCGCCATCGTCTGGTCAATGCCGCGGCTTGTCGCCTCGGACCGTAACGAGATACGCGGGACGCTTAAAAAACTCGTGAACATGGCCTTTTGAATTTTCCGT
>CAYIRV010000017.1:0-2605 GCA_964365865.1 uncultured Thermodesulfobacteriota bacterium
TCATAAGTAGTTACCCGACTTTTCTTAAAATTTTACCACTTTTTATATTAACCACCTGAAAAGTTTAACAAATCCGCATTAAAAGTCAACAAGCAAAGCGAGCGAATTAAAATCGTAAGATTCCTCACTTGTTGAATTCACCGCAGCTTTATGCTGTGAATTTTCAATGAGTTTAAAATCCCTTAGGCCAGGACATTTCATTTTTTGACTTGACAAAGTTCTAATTTGATGATAAAAATAAGTTTAGAGTTAATGTTACTGTTATACTCTAAGCCTCAACACACGCATTATGTATGTGCATCGCGGTCTAAAAGCTATTTTTATATAATGTTTTCATACCTTAACATGGCTTACAGGAGTAATTGTGAAGTGGGCATAAGGACGCCGGAACTTTTGGCAAAGATAGACATACCGAGGCAGAAGCTCTATTACCTTGAGCAAAAGGGGTTTATAAGGCCTTCTAAGACCGTAATAGGCGAAAAGGAGTTCAGGGAATATTCAGATGAAGATGTGAAAAAGGTCGAGCACATCTGGAAGTATCTCAAAAAAGGCTTCAAATACAAGATAGCCTATGAAAAAGCCCTTGAGGAGATGAGTCATCCGCAGCTCAATCTTACTAAAAACGACAAGCCCGTTTAACGAACAGGGTAAAAAGGAGGGTTCATGGAAGGGCTTTCAATAAGCTCTGAGCCGCCCAGCTCTAATTTAGCGAGGAAACAAAAATCATATTTGCCTGAGATAATGGAAGACCCGGGCAGATGGAAAGAGTGCTGGGATGACTGGAGGTGGCAGCTTAAAAACCGCATTGTCACTATCGAGGACCTAAGGCCCCTTATAACCCTCACAAAGCGCGAGGAAGAGGGTGCTAAGAGGGCGGAGGGACGCCTTTCAATGGCAATCACCCCTTATTTCTTCTCCCTCATTGACAGAAACGACCCCAAATGCCCTATAAGAAAACAGGCCATACCGAGGATGGAGGAGTTCTCGGTCTCCTCCTGCGAGATGGTTGACCCGTGCGGCGAAGACTCGCATTCCCCTGTGCCCGGCCTTGTCCACAGGTATCCAGACAGGGCGCTGCTCATTGTAACCGAATCCTGCGCGATGTACTGCAGGTACTGCACAAGGAAGAGGCTCGTGGGCACTGAAGACCCCCCGATGTCAATAGAGCGTTTTGAAGACGCCATCAAATACATAAGGTCAAAGAAGACCATACGCGATGTGCTCATATCAGGCGGCGACCCGCTGATGCTCAAGACATCGGTCCTTGAGCGCTATATAAAAGAACTCCGCGCAATACCGCACATAGAAATCATAAGGATAGGGACACGGGTGCCTGTAACGCTTCCGATGAGGGTGGATAAAGAGCTTACCGACATGCTCAAAAAATACCACCCGCTTTACATGAGCATACACTTCTCGCACCCAAAGGAAGTTACCCCGGATGTCGCAAGGGCATGCACAATGCTCTCTGACGCAGGGGTTCCGCTCGGAAGCCAGACCGTGCTCCTTAGGGGCATAAACGACAAGCCAGTGATAATGAAAAAGCTCATGCACGAGCTTTTGAAAATACGGGTAAGGCCGTACTACCTGTACCAGTGCGACCCGGCGCTCGGCACAAGCCACTTCAGGACCCCTGTTTCCGTGGGCATAAATATAATCGAGGAACTCCGCGGCCACACCACAGGATACGCGGTGCCTACATTCGTGGTTGACGCGCCCGGAGGGGGCGGCAAGATACCGCTTGCCCCGACATACTGCATATCTCAGGCAAAGGGCAGCGTGACCCTAAGGAACTACGAAAACAAAATCTTCAACTACACGGAGCCTATTACAAACCCGTAATGCTCCCTGCCCCGGCTTTAAGCACGCGGGCACAGGCTATCCACCCCCACCCTACCCTTCCCCCATAAAGGGGGAGGGATAAGAGGAAGGGGGCGATTATAGAGGGGATTAAGAGGGGTTAAACAGGAGCGCGCATGTCCATTGACAAAAAAAAGGCCTTTCCAGACAACAAAAAATATCTTTACAAATGGCTTAACTCCGAAGGCTCGAGGCGCGGAAGAACGCAGGCCGCAACTACAGCCAAAAGGCTCGAAGCAGTCCTCGAAACCCTCCACAAGGAAGACAAGTCCATAAGGCCAAAGGCCGGGCCGCATAACCCATAAGACATTCTTGAGAGGGCCTTTTTTCTAAGAAATGTTCTCTCAGCCCCACTTCCTATTGCAATCCCTGAATCAAGTTCAGGGTCAGTGCCCACAAGTGGGGAAGGGGCGATTGAAAACCCTATCCAAGAAACCTTCAGCGTTTTCTATCATCCACAAAAAGTCCTTGTTGAAATAAATCCGTGTTTGTGGTTATATTAGCCGCGAACCCGAAGACACTTCATTAAGAGAGGTAAGGTTTATGCCGGTAGAAGACCAGATAATGATGCAGAACGACAAGGATGCGCTTCTCGAAATACTCTATGTCCGCTCCTTCATTTTTGACGACAAGGAGGGGTTTCTCCTTTCGAGCGGCCAGAGGAGCAATATGTATATTGACGCCAAAAAGACCACCTTGAGCGCAGAGGGCATGGACCACATAGGCTACGCCTTTTTCAACGAGC
>CAYIRV010000017.1:2615-8701 GCA_964365865.1 uncultured Thermodesulfobacteriota bacterium
CGATTGACGCTGTCGGCGGTATGACGCTCGGCGCAGACCCCATAGCCTACGCCACGGCCCTCATAGCCACGATAAACGGAAGGGCCCTTGACGCCTTTATCGTGAGAAAGGAGCCGAAGAAGCACGGCACCATGAAGTGGATAGAGGGCAACCTGAGGCCGGGGGCATGGGTCTGCGTGGTTGACGATGTGGTTACCACAGGCGCCTCGGTCGTTACAGCTATTGAAAGGATCCGCGAGGCCGGCTTCCATGTCCGGAAGGTCCTCGCGCTCGTTGACAGGGAAGAAGGCGGACGGGAGAATATCGAGAAGGCAGACTGCAAGTTCTTCTCCATATTCACAAAGACCGACTTCATCGAGTTTCACAAGAAGCACGGCCAGAAGTAGGCGGTTATCTGTTGCCGGTCAACCGGCAACAGATAACGGTTGACCGGTAACTGATAATGCCCCCTCTCTCCCCTAAAAAGAGGCTCATATTCGCGCTCGATGTGCCCACCCTCAAAGAGGCCGCGGCTTACGCCCGGCTTTTGAAAGACCATGCCGGGGTTTTTAAGATAGGGCTCGAGCTGTTCACTGCAAACGGGCCAAAGGCCGTTGCAGCGATAAAAAAGGCCGCTCCGTCATCCGGCATATTCCTTGACCTTAAATTCCACGACATACCCGCTACTGTAAAAGGCGCGCTCAATTCCGCCGCCGTACTCGGCGCTGATTTTCTGACCGTGCATATTGACGAAGGATTTGACGCAGGCATGGCAATGGAAGCAAGCAGCAGAGGTCTTAAGGTCTTAGCCGTGACTGTGCTCACCAGCCTTTCAAAGGACACGCTTATAGGAACGAAATACACCAATATTACAGAGCTTGTGCTTCACAGGGCGCGTCTTGCCCGTGTTTCAGGATGCGCCGGGGTCGTGTGCTCAGGCGCGGAGGTAAAGGCCGTTAAGGACGAGTTCGGCCCTGACTTTCTCGTCATAACACCGGGCATAAGGTCTTCCTCTGATGCCTTGGGGGACCAGAAAAGAACGGTTACCGCATATGAGGCCGTGTATTACGGCGCTGACTATATTGTCGTTGGCAGGCCCATAAGAAACGCCCCTGACCCTGTAAAGGCCGCGAAAGAGATTGCCGAAGAGATTAGAAAGGCGTTGAAGGACAGAGGGTAGCTTGGGAGAAACTTTTTACAAAAAGTTTCTCCCAAAACTACGCCATTTTCAGTGGTTTTTCATTCCTCCCTCTTTACCCCATATCCGAGATAATTTACCGACGGGTCGTCTGAGAGTTCGAATTCGAGTTTTAAGGGGTCGTAGCTCATGCCTTTAATCTCCATCATCTCTACATTGTTTTCCTCGAGGAGTTTTTTCAGGACAGACGGCCTGACGAACCTTTTATAGTCGTGCGTGCCTTTTGGGAGCATGCGGAGCAGGTTTTCAGCCACAAACACGGCTAAGACACGGGCCTTTACTGTCTTATTGATTGTGCCGAAGAAGAATTGCCCGTCTGCCTTAAGCATTGCAAGGCCGTCCTTCAGAAAAGCGGACAGGTCGTCCACATGCTCAAGCACCTCAGCGCACACGATGATGTCGAATCTCTTGTCCGGGTTTTCCTTTAGAAAAACGGTTGGGGATGCAAGCCTGTAGTCAATCGCAAGGCCGTTTTCAGCCGCGTGCTTTTTCGCGGCCTCAATCGCCGCAGGCGAAAGGTCAATCCCTGTAACTTGCGCCCCGGTCTTTGCGAACTCCTCTGAAAGAAGGCCGCCGCCGCAGCCTATATCAAGGACAGCCTTTCCATTGAGCGCCCCGGCAATCTTTGAGAAGTATTCAAACCTCAGCGGGTTGATTTTGTGAAGCGAAAACAGCCGTCCCGACGGGTTCCACCAGTCGTCTTTGAAGGAATCGAATTTTTGAGCCTCGGTTGTCATGCGTTCCTCACTCTATCCCGTATTCCTTCCATCTTTTTTCGATAAGCTCGATTATCTCCTTTGACATGTCGAGCTTTTCGCCCCATTTTCTCGTTACCTCAGGATGGGACTTCATCGTGGCGTCAATGCCCATCTTGCTCCCAAGCTCCTCGACAGGGGATGAAAAATCGAGGTAATCAATGGGCGTGTTTTCCATGATGAGCGTGTCCCTCTTTGGGTCAACCCTCGTTGATACGGCCCAGATTACATCGTTCCAGTCCCGCACATTAATATCGTCGTCAACAACGATGATGTATTTCACATACATGAACTGCTTTAAAAAGCCCCATATGCCCATCATGATTCTTCTCGCGTGTCCGGGGTACTGCTTGTTTATGGACACGACCGCGATTCTGTATGACACGGCCTCCATTGGAAGGTGGAAGTCGGCAATCTCAGGGAACTGGAGTTTTAGGGACGGCAGGAATAGCTTGTTCAGCACCGTGCCTATTACAGCGTCCTCCTTAGGCGGCCTTCCCGTGATTGTGGTCATGTATATGGGGTTTTTCCTGTGGGTTATTGCCTTTAGGTGAAATACAGGGAACCTCTCCGGGCTGTTGTAATATCCGGTATGGTCGCCGAACGGGCCTTCGAGCGCAGTATCGTTGTGTCTGATTTCCCCTTCGAGCACAATCTCGGCTGTTGCCGGAACCTTTAAGGGGATGGTCTTGCACTCGACAAGCTCTATTGCTTTTTTTCTCAAGATGCCCGCGAAATGAAATTCCCCGACATCCTCGGGCACAGGCGTTACCGCGGCAATCACTGTCGCAGGCTCAGACCCGATAGCCACGGCAACAGGCATTGTCTTATTCTCTTTTTCCCAGAGCCTTTGATGCCCTGCTCCTCCCCTGTGCTTAAGCCATCTCATTATCGCCCTTTTTCCGTCAAGCTGCTGCATCCTGTAAACGCCGACATTAAAAGGCCCTCCAGCAGGCGCCTGTGTTACCACGAGCGGCCATGTGATAAGCGGGGCCGCGTCCTTTGGCCAGCACTTTATAATGGGGAGCATTGAAAGGTCTGCATCATGGCCCTGGAGCACGACATCATGGCACGGGCCTGTCCTTACTGTTTTTGGCCCGAGCGTCAGGGCTTGGCTGAAAAACGGTATTTTTTTAAGCGCGTCCCAGAGGCCCTCAGGAGGCTTGGGCCTCTGAAGCAGCGCTATGAACTCGCCTATCCTTAATAATTCGTCTTCCTCGACCCCGAGGCCCAGGGCCACCCTTTCCGCTGTGCCGAATATGTTCGCGGCAATGGGGATGGCGCTGCCCCTTACATTTTCAAAGAGCACGGCAGGCCCGGCCTTTGCAACGAGCCTGTCCTGTATAGCCGAGACCTCAAGGCAAGGGTCAACCTCTACGGCGACTTTTTTAAGAAGGCCCTTTTTGTAAAGATGGTCGAGAAACTCCCTTAAATCCGCGAAAATCATTTTTGTCCTTTTAAGTCCTTATCCCTGCGTCAAGAACGATTGAGGCGAATATGAGAGCACCGAGCGCGGCGTTGGCCACAAACGCGTTAAACGCCCTTTGCCTCGTGGGGTTTTTTTCAAGCCAGCCTGTAATAGAGAGTAAAAAGACAAGGCTAAGAAAAACCCCGGCGTAATACAGGGCCCCGAGGCCTGAGACCACGCCGACTGCGCCGAGCGTGAGGGCAAAGGCGAAGTAGAGCGCGTAGAGCGCCTTATAAACATGCGCGCCGAAGAGTATGGCCGTTGATTTAACCCCTGCCTTAATGTCGTCCTCCTTGTCCATGAGCGCGTATATGGTGTCATAGGCCATTGACCAGAAGATGTTGGCAACGAATATCAGAACGCCTGCCGCGCCTATGGTTCCGGTTACAGCCGCCCATGCCATTACAGCGCCCCAGCCAAAGGCAATGCCGAGAAACGCCTGCGGCAGGCGGCTTACCCTTTTAACGAAAGGATAAAGGCAGGCGAGGAACAGCCCAACGAAGGAAAGCATTATTGTAAGCCTGTTCAAGAACAGGACGAGGACAAAGGCGAGGATGCTCAGACTGATAAAAACGAAAAGCGCCTCCTTTACCTTGAGCCTGCCGTCAGCAAGGGGTCTTGACATTGTCCTTTGCACCTTTGAATCAAACCCCCTGTCAGCTATGTCGTTCACCGCGCACCCGGCGCTCCGCATCAGGAAGGCGCCGAGGACGAATATGACAAGGAGCCTTGCCTGCGGCAGGCCTTTGGAGGCTATGAACAAAGACCAGAGCGCGGGCCAGAGGCAGAGAAGCGTCCCGTACTGCTTCGTCAGCCTTATAAGGTCCGATACCGCCGCGAGTTTTTTTACAGTGAGAGCGTTTTCCATGGGAAAATGTCTCTTTCCTTTTCCCCTCCCCACTTGTGGGGGAGGGCAGGGTGGGGGCTATAATCGCCCCTACCTTCCATCACAACTGCTTTGCCTCCCTGAAGGGTATGAGAACAGGGCTGAAAATCTCGGTTACCAATGCCTTGATTGTCCATCGCCCGCTTTTCTTCCTGTCGAATAGTATGTATCTGCGGGATACGAGCGGCGTGGATGCGGCGATATTGAGGTCGGCAGCCGCCTGCGCGCACCTTAAGACCCCCACCTCGATATTTTCCTTTTGAAAAGGGACATTCTTGGACCTGAGCACGGTTCCTATAGGCTCTCTGGCCCGTGATTCGAGGGCCTTTAAAAGGCTTTTTTGAATGCGGTCCAATGGTATGAGCGTGTATGCGAACACCAGCCTCTTCTGCCCGACGGTCAGCCACGCCACGCGCTCTATGGCCTCCTTGCCCGCGTCTTCATTCAGATAGGCCGCTGCTTCGGTCCCTAAGGATGTCTTGCCGCTGTATTTAAGCTCGACCTCCACGGCTTTCCCTGAAAGGAGCTCGAGGTCCAATGTCATTGACCCGCTTGAAAGAAGGAGGAGCCGCTCCTCTGACTTAAGGCCGTTCAGCCCCGGGGTCTCCCCCACAGCCGGCCTTGACCAACTGTTTATAAATGTATAGGAAAATTCAGCGGACATGCGCGGTTCGTATCATGTGAAAATACCACATCAGGCGCAACTGGTCAAGCGAGGGGGGGATCAGGTTTGTTTTAAGGTTGGAAAGCAGATATGCGCTTGGGGGCCGGACGGAAGGTTTTTTGGCAGGTGAAAATTCCCCGCATGAAACCGCGGGGAATTTGACAAGTAACGAATCTTATGATTGTAATTCGCTCGCTCCGCTTGTTATCTCTTCTGTGATTCCTTGGCTGGTTCAGGCGGCGCATCCGAAGGCGCGGCCTCGGACACCTTTAAAAAGGCGTCGAGCGTGTGCCTGATGGATGCCGCGGCGGTCTTGTTCGGGCTCCTCAGAATCTTAAGGAGCTTTCCGACATATATAATCTCATCAGGGCTAAGGGCCGCGAAATCCGCATGCCTCTTGACCGCCTTGCCATATGAGGCCGCATCCTCGGCCGCATTGAGGACGCCCCTTTGTTCAGCTTCGGAATGCGCCCCGGCCTTGTACATCTCGCCTTCTCCTGTAAGGAGCCAGTCCATGGAAAGGCCGTAGATGTTTGAAAACCTGAGCACTAAATCAGTGGGCATGGCGCCGCGCTTCTTGTAGTTTGAAAGTGCCTGCGGTGTAACACTGAGGCTTCTCGCAACAGCCGAGTCGTTCTTGAGCTTACTGGCCCAGCGCATCCTTTCTATTATGTCGGAATAATTGACGCCCATGAACGCTCCTATGAATCAACTGTCGGTTTTCCGACGCTTGCCGATTTTCTGTGGCTTACGCAACCCGGCAAGATTGCATCAAAACGCAAAACCCATGCTGATAGCGTTTGACTCTCGCTGGAGCAAGCTACACGGTCTACAGGTTTAATCAGGGATGGACTGCGGAGTTTGCGCTGAGCTGTCAACTTCACTCTTAGGCGGTTGCTACGGCTATGCTGGGGTGCGTCAGTCCGATGTTATGCCTCAAAGCTTCAGCATCTTTATAAAGTATAGGCGTTTTAAAAAACAGTGTCAATAATAATGTTTAGTTCGTAATTATTCTTCTATGTATATAAACGATATACTTTTACCAGATATGGTGGGCGGTACTGGGATTGAACCAGTGACTTCCACCGTGTGAAGGTGGCACTCTGCCGCTGAGTTAACCGCCCGGCGTAAATTCT
>CAYIRV010000017.1:8801-13645 GCA_964365865.1 uncultured Thermodesulfobacteriota bacterium
AAAGTCAAGAAATAGCTTGAATATACTGACAACAGACGGTAAAATTTTTGTTTATGAGGCTCATGGGGCTTGATTTAGGAGAAAAAACCATCGGCATTTCCGTAAGCGACGAACTCGGTCTCACGGCCCAGCCGCGAACCACGCTCAAAAGGATAAGCAAGGTCAAGGACATCGCCTGCCTTTTGGACATAGCAAAGGAAAACTCGGTCACTGGCATTGTCGTAGGCATGCCGATAAACATGGACGGCAGCAGAGGCGAGGCGGCCAAAAAGGCAGAGGGGTTCATAAGCCGTTTGCAAGAGAACACGAGCCTGCCGGTCATATCATGGGATGAGCGGCTTTCAACAGCCGCGGTTACGAGGGTGCTTGTGAGCGCGGATATGAGCAGGGCCAAAAGGAAGGCGCATGTTGACAAGCTGGCCGCAGCCTATATCCTTCAGGGCTACTTGGACAGCCTTAAAAGCGTAACCCCCTATCATCCCCCTTTTACAAAGGGGGATTAATTTTCTTAACCTCCCTTAGTCCCCCCTTAAGTAAGGGGGGAAGATATGGCTTTTATTCCCTCAACGCATCACGGTCTTTGAAGATAAGGAAGGGAGCATCCACAGCGCGTGCTTTTTTCAGCGGAAAATATCCGCTTTTAGCGCTAAAAAGCCCTTGCATGAAAAACCGTTTTCAAAAAATAGCCTTTTTCCTGTGCATAGCCTTGGCATTCGCGGCTACGCACATCTATAGTGTCCTTTACACCCCTGCATCCCATGTTTCAGGCAAGAAAACATTCTATATTCCAAAAGGCGCGAGCTTCCGCCTCGTTGCCGAAGGACTCGAAAAGGCCGGGGTCATAAGGGACGCGGCAAGCATCACGCGCCTTGCCCGTATCCTCGGCGCGTATAAGAAAATACAGGCAGGGGAATATGAATTAGACCCCACAATGAGGCCCGCTGATGTGCTCGACATACTCGTGTCAGGCAGGGTAAAGACCTACCCTGTAACGATACCCGAAGGCTACAACATAAACGAAATCGCCGCGGAGCTTGAGCGGCAGGGCCTCGCTGACCCCGCGGAGTTCAGGAAAAGGGCGTTGGACAAAACCCTCACAGCCTCACTCGGGTTCGAGGGCGCAAGCCTCGAAGGGTATCTCTTTCCTGACACATACTCCTTTGCAAAGGGCGTTTCCATTGACGACATAATTTTGAAGATGACCGGAAGGTTCAAAGCCGTCTACAAAGAGTTCGGCCCTCTTGCCCATGAAAAAGCCGTCTCGATGAAGGACCTCGTGACAATGGCCTCAATCATAGAAAAGGAGACCGGCTCCCCTGAGGAAAGGGGCCTCATATCAGCCGTATTCCACAACAGGCTCAAAAAGCACGTGCCCTTGCAGAGCGACCCCACGGTAATATACGCTGTAAGGGGGTTTGACGGAAACCTCACGAAAAAACATCTGTTGACAAAAACCCGTTACAACACATACACAAACCAAGGACTGCCGCCAGGGCCTATAGCAAACCCGGGCAGAGAATCAATCAGCGCGGCACTGAACCCGGCGAATGCGGGGTATCTTTATTTTGTTTCAAAAAACGACGGCACGCACTACTTCTCAAAAACGCTTAAAGAACATAATAATGCCGTCAATATGTACCAGAAACAACGGCTCGCATCAGCGCACATGCGGAAGGTTAATCCGTAATGAAAAGCAAAAAAAATCGGCTCCGGGGCAAAGGATGAAGAAGATATTGACAAAGGGCGGTTTAAAGCGGGATTGCCGCGCCCGCTACGCTACGCTCGCGGCTTCGGCTCGCAAGGACAAGAGCAGGGCAGGGATCCCATTGCTGCGAAGCATTGCAATGGGAAGCGCGGCAAGGCCGCATCTTTACGCGGTCATACTCGCGGGCGGGAGCGGGAGCCGTTTCTGGCCCCTCAGCAGGGAGACGAGTCCCAAGCAGGTCTTGAATGTTGCGGGCGACGAGAGTCTTCTCAGGTTCACGATTAAGAGGCTTCATCCGCTCATCCCTGATGAGAGGACATTCATTGTCACGAGCGCGGCTCAGGCAGAGGTCATAAGGCTTCATCTCATCTCTTCCGAAAGGCCGGTTTCACCGGGCTATATAATAGAGCCTGAAGCAAGGAATACCGCGCCCGCCATAGGGCTTGCGGCGCAGGAGATTGCGCGGCTCGACCCTGAGGCATTGCTCCTCGTGCTTCCGGCAGACCATATCATAGAGGACGGAAGGCACGCGTTCCTCGACGCTGTTCGCGCGGGCGCTGTTCTCGCGGATGAGGGCCGGCTCGTTACATTCAGCATAAAACCCTCCTGGCCGCACACGGGATACGGCTACATAAAGGCGGGCAAAAAGACATTAAAGAAGCTCAACGGATTTGCCGTCAGGGCCGTTGACAGGTTTGTTGAAAAGCCGGACGCAAGGAAGGCAAGGCGGTTTATTAAAGAAGGCTCTTACTTTTGGAACAGCGGCATGTTCCTGTGCAGGGCCTCCCTGATATTGGAGGAGATAAAGAGGCATCTGCCGAAGGTGCACGCGCGTCTTTTAGGTATAAAAAACGGCTCGGACATCGCCGTAGCATACAGGGGCATGGAGGCCGTATCCATTGACCACGGGGTTCTTGAAAAGACAGATAGGGCCGCTGTCGTGCCTGTTGATTTCCGCTGGTCTGACATGGGGAGTTGGACATCCTTAAGGGATGTGCTCGGTGCCGACAAGCACGGCAATATCATAAAAGGCAGGGCAATTGACATAGGGAGCAGGGATTCCATCATTATCGCGGGCGACCGGATTGTCGCAACCATCGGGCTTAAGGATATGATAGTCGTTGACACGGCTGATGCCACGCTCGTGTGCCCCGCGGACAGGGCAGAGGAGGTTAAAAAGGTCGTTGATGTCCTTAAGAAGCACGGCCACGCCGAGCACCACACGCACAGGACGGTGGAAAGGCCGTGGGGCTCCTACACTGTCCTTGAAAAAGGCATGGGGTACAAGATAAAGAAGATACGGGTGGAGCCGGGCAAAAGATTGAGCCTCCAACTCCACCACAAAAGGAACGAGCACTGGGTGGTCATAAGCGGCAGGGCGCGGGCGCAGAGGGGCGAGGAGACCGTTGACATCGAGGTCAATCAGTCAACATACATACCGAGGGGCGTGAGGCACAGGCTCGAAAACCCCGGAGACAAACCGCTTGAAATTATCGAGGTGCAGAACGGCGAATATCTCGAAGAGGACGATATAGTGCGCTATGAAGACGACTTCGAGAGGGTGTAGGCCGCTATTTCGCCGGTAGCGGCGCGAGCACGACGCGGTTTCTCGACTGCTCTTTTGCCGAATACATGGCCTTGTCAGCGGTTTTAAGAAGCTCTTTTTTGTCCTGACTGTGCGCCGGGTAGCTCGCGACCCCTATTGAGATGGTTATCCGTATGTCGCGGCCTTCGTCCTTAAGGAACACCTGCTCCTCCACAGACCTTCTTATCCTTTCCGCTACCATCATGGCGTTGGAGTAGTCGGCGTCAATTAGTATCGCCACATACTCGTCCCCGCCGTATCTTACGAGAGTGTCAACATCCCGGACATTCTGCATGAGCACCCGCGCCACCTCTATAAGCACCTTGCTCCCCACGAGGTGGTCGTTTGTGTCGTTGATTCTCTTGAAGTTGTCGAGGTCCATGAATAGGATTGTGACCGGACGCATCATTCTGTCCGCCCGTTTCAGCTCTTTTTCGAGCACAGAGTCGAGGTATTTGCCGTTATACAGGTTTGTAAGGCTGTCCACAAAGGCCATCTCCTTGGCCTCCACATACTTAAGCGCGTTCTCAAAGGCCTGAGAGATGTGCCCGGCAACGAACTCCGCGTTTTTCATCTCCCCTGCGCTCAGCGCATCCGCGTCCCTCCTGCTTAAAAGGAGCAAAAATCCGGCAACGGCTCCGCTCTTTAATACCGGCGATACGGCGATGGAGCCGAAGCCCTTTAACGGCCCGGACATTGCGGCGGATACTGGCAAGAGAGAAATGCCTTTAGCAACAAGGAGGCCTTTTTCAAAGTCCTGCTTGAACGCCTCTACAATCGCCGCGCCTTCGTTCATGGAAATATGCCTCAACGCCTTTATGTCGAGGTCTTTCATGTTGTTTTCGTAAAATGCGGCTATGCCCGCGTCTGTGGGGATTATCTGCTGGAGGGCGTCGAGGGCGATGCCGTAGAGCCTGTTTATGTCGAGGACCGCGGTTACGGCCCTCGTAACCTCGAAGAGCTGGAGGGAGCGGCGCATCTCCGCGTTCTCCTGAAGGAGCCGCCTTTTTTCCATGCATCTGTCCACGCTCAGAAGGAGCTCGTCGCCGTTGATGGGCTTGTTTATATAGTCAAAGGCCCCGGCCTTAAGCGCGGCTACGGCCGTTTCAATCGTGCCCTGCCCTGTTATCACTATGGCGTCAATGAGGGCGTTATGATGTTTTGTCTTTTCAATAAGCTCAAGACCGTCCATGCCCGGCATCACAAGGTCGGTAACGATGAGGTCAATGGAAATATTTTTCTCTATTATGCCGAGCGCCTCCTGCCCTGAAGAGGCGGTAAGCACATAGTAGTCCCATGACTTGAGTATGTCCGTGCAGACGGCCCTGAAGAACTCGTCATCATCAACTACAAGCACAGTGCCCTTGAACATCGCGGTGCGCGCCTCCTAAGCCTCTATCAGGCCGACCCACGCCACTTGGCGCGGGTGCCCCGAAAAGTCCATCTGCGGCGTTGTCGGAGCCTGTTCCGAGCGAAGCGAGGAATCCAGTTGCATTGCCGAGGCTTCGGGTTTGCTTCGGCTGCGCCTCGCAACCGTTCGTCACTGCGGCGTAG
>CAYIRV010000018.1:0-13577 GCA_964365865.1 uncultured Thermodesulfobacteriota bacterium
TTCGGCGTAGAAAGCAACGATTACGGGGGCGCGGCCTTTTCGCTCTTTCACCTGGGGGGGCTTACAAACTCCTAAACACCCGGGGTCTGGGCAGAGGGCGGGGGCGGCATATACGCCGCAGGCCCTCGCATTTCTTATATTAACGGAAGCTTGGGCGTAATCAGCCTCGCGCTCGGGGTATCGGAGGACGGCAGCGGAGAGGACGGTTACGCCGCGTTCTTCAGCCACAGATATCAAAGCTCAAGGTTCGGGACCGCGGTTACGGCGAAAAAACAGACCAGGGATTTTTCCACCATCGGCCTTTTCCTGTCCCCTGAAAGTCCGGACTATGACGCCGGCGCAGGGGTAAGCTACGGGTCAAAGTCCACTGGCACAATCGCCTTTGATTACACCATCTCAAGGCACTACACCGGGCTTAAGAGAAAATCCGCGGGCGTGAGCTACTCGAAAGGCGTATTCAAAAACGCAACGGCGTTCGCTACCGTCAAGAACATACAGGACAATTCGAGCAACAACTTCGAGCTTTTCGCGGGCATAACCTATTATCCGGGCCGCGACCTATATGCGTCCTCGAGCTGGAGGCTGGACAAAAACGGAGATAGCGAGATTGTGCAGGTGCAGAAAAACGCCCCTGCCGGTGAAGGGCTCGGTTACAGGGCGTCATACACCAGAGACGACGGCCTTGCGGAGACGGCGGAGACTTTAAACCCATACCTAAATTACAACGGGCGCTACGGCATATACACGGCTGAATACAGGCTGAGAAAAAACGACACGACATCAGGCTGGGACGGCGCCTACGAACTCACTGCCTCCGGCGGTTTCGCTTATGTGGCCGGCGCCGTGGCCGCGACAAGGCCCGTGGCCGACAGCTTCGGCCTCGTAATGGTACCGGGCCTTGCCGGAGTGCGGGTTTACAACAACAATCAGGAGATGGGGCGGACGGACAGCGAGGGCAATGCCTTTATCCCTGTCATGAACTCATACTATGACAACAGGATTTCAGTGGACGGCAGGGACATACCGCTCAATTACTCCCTGCGGGAGGCGGCAAAGTCCGTGTCCCCAGCCCTCAGAAGCGGCTCTGTAATCGAGTTCGAGACAATCAGGATTCAGGGCATAACAGGGAACCTCCTCATACGGATTGAAGGCAAGGCCGCGCCAGCGGAGTTACTTGAAATAAGGATGGATGTGGACGGAGAGGAAAAAACATTCCCCACAGGCAGGGGCGGCGAATTCTACTTGGAAAATATCGAACCCGGTGCTCACACGGCCTTTACCGAATACGACGGCAAGACATATTCATTCAGGATTATCGTGCCTGAAAGCACGGACATAATCATCAATTTAGGCGGCATATATGGCGAACTTCTCGGTTAAGACATTCGTGTTTGCGTTGCTCCTCATCCTTTCCGCGAGCGAGGCATTCGCGCTTTGCTTTGTAGCCACAACGCCCCTGAACTTCGGGGCCTATGATGTGTTCGTTACAACCCCCGATGACTCCGCAGGCACAATCACAGTGTCATGCACAGTGAACACCTTTGTAACCGTGCAGATAGGCATAAGCCCGACATCCGGCTCGTTCAATCCGAGGCAGATGAAGCACGCGACTTTACCGGACCTTCTGAACTATAATGTATACAGAAACGCGGCCCGGACGAGCATATGGGGCGACGGCACAGGCGGCACGGCCGTCCGATCGGGGCGCGTAAGGCCCGGGAGACCCCGCACATGGAACGCCTTTGGAAGGATTGTCGCAGGACAGGATGTTACAATCGGAAACTATACGGACACGCTTACCGTAACCGTGCTTCCTTAACCCCCCCTACCCCCCCCTTTAATAAGGGGGGGATTTTTGTGTTCCTCCCTTTGCCTTCATCTCCTCTATCGTCTTCTCAAGCTCAGCGGCCCTGTCCTTAAGCTCCTTAAGCCTGAACTCCCTCTGCACAGTGGCCTTCTGGAACCTTTCAAGCTCATCGAGCCTCTTTTTAAGCTCGTCCTCTCCGCGCTTTTTCCCGGTTATGTCGCGCAGTATCTCGAGCTTTGAGAGGCTGCCGTCAGTGTTCTTTAAAGGCGAATCTATGAGGTCGTAAATTTTGCCGTTCTTGAGAGAATGCCAATCCCATCTTTTAATATTGCCTGCGAATACCTCCTCGTTAGGGCACCACGGGCAGACCTCTGTTCTACCGTGCAGGTATTCGTAGCACTTGGCCCCTTCGTAAGGGCCGAAATCCCTCTCAACCATCGGGTTTGCGAACTCCACATTGTAATCCCTGCTGATGATTAAAACCCCGTCCTCCATTGAATTGAATATTGTAAAGAGCTTGTCCCTCTCCTGCCTCAACTCCCCTGTCCTTTTCCTCACCTCTTGTTCAAGCCCCTCGTAAAAGCCCTTGAGCCTTTCGGCCATTATATTGAACTGCCGGCCAAGGGCCTCAACCTCGTCCCCGGTCCGGACATCCACGCGGTATTCGATGTTGCCTGAGGCGAGTCTCTCTGCGCCGTTTCTAAGCGCCTCTAAAGGCCGGACGAATCTCCCTGAATAATAAAACGCGAATATGATAGCCGCGGACGCGAGCACGGCAAACGCCGCGAACATAAATACGGTCCAGCGCGCCCAAAGCGATTCGACCTCCTGCGATACCGCATAAAGGCCGGCGCTGTCCACGGCAATATGCGCGGCAAAGACTCCGTTAATCAGCCTGTCCGCGATAGAGTCCATGTCCTCCATAATGACCGCCCCTGCCATCGAACCGACAGGGTTCTTAATGGCGAAGATTGCCTCTGCCTTGCCATGTATTTCCTTAACAGCTTCTTTTACCATGGCTAAAAAACCCGCTTCAGTTCCATTGCCATTGGCAGAGATACGCCTTTCAAGCTCGTCTATCAAGGCCCATACCTCGTCTGAAATACGCTTGAACTCATGCTTTTCAGCCGGGTCTCCTGTTATAAGGTAATCGTTGGCAGGCATAACGAGCCTGCCTATATTGAGCTGAAGGCCTGACACGAGCGTAAGCTCTGATGCCGCGTCCTCCACATGCTTCAGGCTTTTTGTAATCGAAAAGTGGTTCAGATGGTAAACGAGCGCAAGCGCCGCGAGCGGGGCAAGCATCACAAGCAAGGCAATAGTCAGCTTTGCGCGGATTTTAAACTGCATATGAACCTCTCAAGAGAAGCTATTGATGACTGCACAATTAAAGTCCTATCAACTTCTAATGTTTACGATTATACCCCTCACCTTTATCCTCTCCCCACAGGGGAGAGTTATGTAGGATGGGTGAAGCAAAGCGCACCCATCAAATCATTTTATGTTGGGTCTGCTGTATACTGCGCTTGACCCAACCTACCCCTAATCTCCCACTTCCCCCCCACCCTTCCCACCCCCACAAGGGGGGAGGGATTAGAGGAAGGGGCCGATTATAGTGGGACAAAGGGGATTTAAACCGCGTTAAGACGCGGCAAGCGGCTCTGCCGGGTTTTCCCTGAAGCCTTTCTCAACCTTCATAAAGGCTTCAACCACATTGGGGTCAAACTGGAGTCCTGAGAATTTCTTAAGCTCGTCAATTGCCCTGTCCCATCCCGGAGTTTCCCTGTACGGCCTTTTCGCGGTCATGGAATCGAAAGTATCGGCAACAGCGAGAACGCGGGACTGAAGCGGTATGTCCTCTGCCTTAAGCCCGTCAGGATAGCCCTTGCCGTCAAAACGCTCGTGGTGGTATTTGACCCACGGCGCGATGTGCCGGAGCTGCCTTATGGGCGCGAGCATGTCCGCGCCCTTTCCCGGGTGCTCCTTCATAATATTGTATTCCTCGTCAGTGAGCTTTCCGGGCTTATTCAAAATCTCGTCGTATGTGCCGATTTTTCCAATGTCGTGGAGGAGACCGGCGATCCGTAAATCCTCGAGCGTCTTTTTATCCATGCCGAGCTCAGCGGCTATTGTAACGGCGTAGTTCGTAACCCGTGCCGAGTGCCCCATTGTCCACGGGCTTTTCGCGTCAATGGCCTTTGACAGGGCCTGCACCGTGCTTAAGAAAAGCTCTTGAAGGCCGGTTACGAGCCTTGAGTTTTCGAGCGCCACACCTATCTGGCTCGCAAGTTTTTCGAGGGTCGCGATGTCCTCGGGCTTGAATATGCCCTGCCTCTTTGAGCCTACGGTCAAGACAGCCGCTATCTCGCCCTTCACGGCTATCGGGACCCTTATATGCGAAACAAAGCCCTGTTCCGCGAACCTCTTTTCGAGCGGCAGGAGCGGCTTTTCGTCATTGATGTCAGCGATGAACTGCGTCATGCCTGTCTCGACCATCGTTACAGCGGATGTATCTGAGAACGGGACGAATGTGCCCTTGGGCAGGTCTATGCCAAAGCCAGCCTTATATATAAACCCGTCCTTTTCCCTGTCAACGGCAGCGATGGTCGCCCTGTCGCAGGGTATGACCTTTGAAACGAGCCTTGCCGTTGTTTCGAGGATTTCGCCTGCATCGAGCGTAGAAAGCACGCTCTTGTCTATCTCGTGCATGACCCTTATGGTCTCTATCCTGTGGGAAAGCTCCACGGCCCTGTCAACAGACTCCTTGTAAAGACGGGCCTCTTCGAGCGCTGTCGAGACCTGATGCATTATGCCTTTCGTAAGCCTCATGTCGCCCGGCGTCAACTCATGCCTCGGCCTGTAAACGAGCGTTAGCATCCCGAATGCGCCGGCCCTGCCCGCGAGGGGCAGGATGAGCATGGTCTCGAACGGGCCGAACCACTGAAAAGGCGCGCCGCGGCCTTCGGTGTTTACAGCCTCAAACGGCGCGTGCGCGATAAAGGCGTCTTTTTTCCTGAGCGCGTCTTTTATAAACCACGCGCCTGCGTCAATATGCTCGGTGCGGAACAAGGGCATCTGTCCGGGCCCGAGGCCAAATGCCTGTTTCGGATAAAACTCCGCGCCCCCCGTGTCCGCGGCATACGACATGCAGGCGTCCGCCTTGAGTATCTTTGCCGTAAGCTTCGTTACTTCTGAAAAAAGCGCGTCTATGTCCTTTGTCCGGGTAGTGGCCTCGGCGAGTATAAGCAGGCTCGTGGTTATCTCCACCTCTTCCCTGAGCCTGTCCTCGAACCTCTTTGCAACGGTTACATCCTCAAGTATGTGCGCCGAGTGCATCGGCCTTCCTTGCTCATCGCTTATGGGATAGAACCTCACCTTGAATATCTTATCCACCGCAGGCACATGCACCACGCCTGCATCTGCCTCCGTGCCTCCCTTTACAGACTCCACGCAGTGAGTGAAAGGCTCGTCCATTACGGGGAAAATCCTGTAGTACGGCCTTCCGATGATTTCGCTGAACGGCTTGCCCGCATACCTCGCGTATGCGGCATTAACGCGCACGATATTCAAATCATTGTCAACTATGAACAAAGGGTCTGTTATGGCGTCGAATGTCGCGGCCCACTGATTCTCCGCGCGCGAGACCGCGGCAGAGGACTCGTTCAGGTCTTCGAGCAGAAAAAGCATTGCCCTGCTCGAATCCCGGTGGTCCTTTTCCCTTTCCTTTGCCTTTTCGAGCTCTAATTTAAGGCTTTCTATGAGTTTGTCTTTTTCGTCCATAAGGTCAATTTGTGAGATACTTTCAAACCCCACTACCCCCGCTCACTGCCCCCGCCTCAAACACGCGGGGGCAGTGAGCGGGAAGGGCCACTACCTCCCCCAGCCCCTCCTTGGTAAGGAGGGGAGTGTATTTGTATATAAAACTCCTCCCCTTTATAAGGGGAGGCTGGGTGGGGTAGGGGGGATTCACGCGCCCTGTTGCTCCTTGAGCCTCTGCCTTAAAACCCTCACCTCTTCCCTCAATTTCTCCATCTTTAATTCCCTGCCGACCATGAGTTTGTTCATGCGCTCAGTCTCGTTAAGGTTCCGCTTGAGCTCCTCATCGAGCCTCTTCCTCTCTGTAATGTCCCTCACTATCCCGACAGCATTCCATGTATGGTCAATTTTAAAGGCCGCTACGCTGAGTTCCACCGGGAATTCCTCTCCGCCCTTTCTGAGCGCCATCAACTCCAGAGTCTTGCCTACGATATTGCCCGCGCCTGACCGGAAGAATCCCTTAAGCCCTTCCTCGGCCTTCAGGCGATACCTCTCAGGGACAACGACCTCGTGAAAAGACTGCCCCACGGCCTCCTCCTCGCTGAAGCCGAAAATCTCCCCTGCCTTCTTGTTCCACATATAAATCTTTCCCGGCGGCTCCAGACATATGACCGCGTCGCTCGCCGAATCAACGAGCGCCCTGAACCTCTCCTCGCTCGCCTTAACGGCGTCCTCCGCCTTCCTCCGCTCCGCCGCCTCTCTCGTAAGCTCGGCTGTCCTCTCCGTTACCTTCTCATCCAAACTCTCGTTCAGGATTTTAAGCTCCTCCATCACGGAGTTGTGCTTCTTTGCCTGCATGACCGCGTTCTCGTAGGTAGAGAGCAGGAGGCTCATGGTCTGGGTGCGGCTTGATTTCACCGAATACTGCTTGCCGCCGAATGTAAACTCGGTCGTCTTTTCCTCCGGGTTGTTCTTGAACGGCCGCGGGTCATCGGAAAGAAGCTTGAGCCTTGAAAGCAGGTAATCCCTGTCATAGGGCTTCGTCAGGTAGAACTCGGCGCCTGAATCAAGCCCCTTTATGACATCCTCGACCTCGCTAAGCTGGGTCAGAAGCACTACAGGCACATCCTTGAGCGATTCCTCGGCCTTAAGCCCCTTTGCCAGAGAGAAGCCGTCCATGACCGGCATTATTATGTCGGAGAGGACTATATCGGGCTTTTTCTCCTTTGCGAGCTTAAGGGCGTCAACGCCGTTCTTTCCCCACCTGACCTGATAGCCCTTTTCTTCGAGGAAGCGCTTGAGGCTCAAACCCTGTATCTCGCTGTCCTCTGCTATGAGGATGTCAATCGCCGCGTTTCTTTTTAGCCCTTCCGCACCCACAAAAGCCCCCTTTCAGCCGTTTGACGAGAGCGCGACGAGCCTTCCGGCTATGTCCTCGAGCGGCAATACAAGCCTGACCGCCTTAAGCCCTATCGCGGCATTAGGCATGCTGAATATGACGCTCGTCCTCTCGTCCTGCGCTATGGTAAACCCTCCGGCGTCTCCTATGGCCTTCATGCCCTCTGCCCCGTCATCTCCCATGCCGGTAAGCAGAATCCCTGCCGACGATGATTTGAATGTCTCCGCGGCAGAGCGCATGGTTACGGTAATCGAGGGCCTGTGGCCGTTGACCGGCTCGTCTTTGGAATGTCTGAACCTGCCGGATGAGTCGAACACGAGGTGTCTCCCGTCTTCCGGAAAATACGCGGTGCCCGGCGCAGGCGTCTCATTGTCCTCAGCCTGCTTCACCTTAAGCCTGCACATGGAACCGAGCCATTCCACAAGTCCTGTCATGAAGCCCTCGCCGATGTGCTGGACGCAGACTACGGGCGCCGGAAAATCCGCCGGAAGCCTCGATAGTATCTCCTGAAGGGCCTGCGGCCCTCCGGTGGACGCGCCGATGACAAATACATTAGGCGCCGCCCTGGGCTTGGCCGCGGACACGGCGCGCGGATACGGTATGGGTTCTTGCTTCCGTACCCTTCTGAAGACATGCACGCCGGCGAGTATCCTTATCCGGGACTGAAGCTCCAGCGCCTGCCCCTCATACCCAGGCTCCTCTCCCGAAGGCTTCGGAAAGATGTCGAGCGCCCCGAGCTGGAGGACTTTAAAGACATTCCTGCTCTCCGGGTTCTTCGCCGATACGCTGATGACCAGTATCGGCTTCGGGAACCTGTCCATCACCTCTTGCGTAAGGCCAATGCCGTCCATGACCGGCATGTGTATGTCGGTGCATATCACATGCGGGTCGAGCCGCGGTATCATGCCGAGCGCCTCCTCGCCGTTGGCGGCGGTCCCGGCCACCTCTATGTCCCGCGCGCCTGAGAGCATCTTCTTGAGCACATGGAGCGCCACAGGCGAGTCGTCAACGAGAAGCACCCTTATGGCCTTGGGTTGGCCTTTGCCGCCGTCTGGATTCATCAACCCCCCCTTTGCTGTGTCGGCTCTAACGGAAAAAAACGCGCTGTGGGGCAGAAAATCCTATGCCAGCCTCTTTAACGTATCAAGGAACATCTTCTGCTCAAAAGACGGCTTGGGTATATAGGCGCTCGCCCCTGCGTCAAGCCCCTTTTTCTTGTCCTCATCAGAGGCGAGCGTTGTAACGAGTATCACCGGAATGTCCTTGAACCTCTTGTCCTGCCGTATCCTCGCGGTGAGGGTCAGCCCGTCCATGTTGGGCATGAGTATGTCTGACACCACGGCGTCGAACCTTCGCGCCGCGAGCTTGTTGAGGGCGTCGAGCCCGTCAACCGCTGTCACGACCTCGTAACCCGCGCCTTCGAGTATGCGCTTTTCCTGCGTGCGCGTCGTGATGGAGTCCTCTGCAAGGAGTACGACCTTCATGGCCTCCTCTGCCCCTTTCTCCTCCTGTATTGTCCGGGCCGACGGCATCTCCCTTCTACCCGCCGACGAGGCCATGTCGTCAGGCCTGAGGACGACGCATATCTCTCCGCTTCCGAGTATCGCCGAGCCTGCGACATTCCTCACCCTCTTGAGAAGCGGGCTTTGGGGCTTGAGCACCACCTCTTCCTCTCCCTCTATCTCGTCAACGATGACGGCGAACATAACGGCTGACGATGAGATGACCACGCACTTTACGGGCGCGTCAGTTCCTCCGTTGCCCTTTGCAAAAGGACGCGGCAGGCCGAGCGCCTCTGAAAGATGCGAAATTGGAACCGCCATACCATCCATAATGACGGTGTCCCTGCCTTCGACATGGAATATCTCTTTTTTATGGACAAGCCTCAAGGTGCGAACCGACCCCGAAGGTATCGCGTACCTGTTCGCGCCCACGGCCACGAGGAGCGCCCTTATGGTCGAAAGGCTTACCGGAAGCACTACTCTCACCGTGAATCCATTGCCGCCTGCGGACTCGGCCTGCACGGTTCCCTTGAGCTTCTCGACATTGGCCCTTACCACATCGAGGCCAACGCCCCTGCCCGATGTGTCGGTTACGAACGAGCTTGTGGAAAAGCCCTGCGTGAAAACGATGCGGCTCATATCCGCCGGGGACAATGTCCGAGCCGCATCTTCTGTGAGCAGCCTTCTTTTTATAGCGGCCTTTTTTACGGCGCCGGCGTCAAGCCCTCTGCCGTCGTCTGATACCTCTATCAGTATGTTCGAGCCCGTCCTCGCGGCCCTGAGGGTTATGACGCCCTGCCGGGGCTTGCCCGCCGTTTCGCGCTCTTCAGCCGTTTCTATGCCGTGGTCAACCGCGTTACGGAGCATGTGCATTATGGGGTCCTTCATCTCCTCTATTATGCGCTTGTCGGCCATTGTGTCCGCTCCCTCGATTGTGAGCGCAACTTCCTTTGCCCTCTCCCTCGCCATATCCCTGACCATGCGCGGAAAGATGCCGAAGAGGGCCGAGAACGGCACGAGCCTTATGCCCCTTATCCCCTCATCGAGCGCGCCTGCTATGGATTCGAGCCGCGATTGAACGCCGCAGGCCTCTGTCCTGAACGAGCCAAGCCTTTGTACTACCCCTTCGAGCAGCGCCCTTGTATCAGCCGCGTCCAAAGGCGCATGCGCGAGGCATTCGCGCAATGACGGCTCTGCCTCCTCCCACACTGCGACAAGTTCGTCAATGCCCCCGATGAGATGCCCAAACCGAGTCTTCATGACTGTAAGCTCGCCTGAGTGGGTCATGAGGATGTCGAGCCTTTTTGTCTCTACGCGGACGGTCTCTATCCGGAAAGGGGCTGAATCAGGATGGTTCCCGGGTTGAAGCAACGGCTGGCCGGCATCATCAGGGCCATGAACAAAAGGGACTGATGTCTTCGGGGGCTCCTCCTGTTCAGTCTCTTTTTTTTTATCCTCTTTTGCCCGGCTCAAAAGCCCTATTATCCCGGCGACAGACACATCCGAGGTCTCTCCGGTGGCGGCCTCGTGCACAAGCCTTTTCACCGCGTCGAGGGCCTTGTATATGCAATCAGCGGCGTCCGGCGTAACCATTGCCTCGCCCCTGCGGACAGCCCCGAGCATGTCCTCTATCCTGTGGCCAATAAGCTCTATGTCCTTGACCCCGACCATGCGGGCCGCGCCCTTGAGGCTGTGCGCCTCCCTGAAGACCTCCTCGACGATGTCCTTGTCAGGAGGGCCTTTTTCGAGGCGCATAAGCCCTGCCTCTATCTTCTGTATATGCTCCTCGCTCTCGGCCCTGAAAAGGTCCCTTAATTCCTTGTCCTCTATCATCGGCATCAGAGCGCCTCCGTAAGCCGCTTGGCCGCCATCTTACACCATGGCCTTTAATCCCACGGCCGCCTCGTTAAGTTTTGCAACCCCTATCTTTGTCTGGCTAAGCCCTGCGGCCGTCTCCCTCGCTCCGGCGTTTATGTTGTTCACGGCGTCAACCACCTGCCCTATGGCGCCGGACTGCTGTTTGGTGTTGAGCAGCGCCTGCTGGGCGTTTTCATAGACGCTCCCGGCCGCGTCCGATATCTTGTCGAAAACCCCGCCCACCGCGCCGGCGAGCCTTATGACCTCCTCGACCCGCTTGGTCCCCTCTTCGGTAACCATTATCGTCGAGTTAGTGGCCTTCTGTATCTCCTCTATGATGACGTTGGCCTTCTGGGCGGATTTCTTGCTCTCGTCAGCGAGTTTTCTCACCTCCGCGGCCAGCACGGAAAAACCCTTGCCGTGCTCGCCTGCGCGCACGGCCTCTACCGCGGCGTTGAGCGCGAGCATGTTGGTCTGGCTCGCGAGGTCCTTTACGATGTCGGCGATGGCGCCTATCTGCGCGGTCTGGTCCCCGAGCTTGAGTATCTGCCCGGCCACGACCGAGACCTTCTCCTTAAGCTCGTTCATGCCGTCCACCGCGGCCTTGACGCTCTTTGCCCCCTCGTCCGTAAGGGCCGCGGTCTTTTTAGCCGTGTCCGCGACCGCCGCGGCCTGCTCCGAGGTCTTTCTGAAAGACGCCCCAAGCTCCTCGACCGTAGCGACCGTCTGGCTCACCATGGCCGCCTGACCGCTCGCCGTCCTTTCGTGCTGGGAGACGGTCGCGGCTATCTCCGCCGAGGATGAAGACATGGTGTTTACCGCTTCCATGATGCTCCGGCTGGCAAAAGAAGAGATATAAAGGCCTATGCCCAAGGCGGCCACGGCCGCAAGAAATGTCGCGGCATACAGAACACGGCTGACCGATGCGAACGCCGAAGACTCGGCCTTCTGGCTCGCTTCGAGTAATTCGGCCTCGGTCCTCTTGAAATCCATTACAGCGGCCTCAAACTTCCTCGCGGCCTCAAGCGGCCTGCCTGTCCTGAACTCCTTTATTACAGCGTCCTGTTTGCCCTTGTCCATGAGCATGATGAAGTTTCTGGCAATGTCTGCCATATCTCTCTCATGCTCTATGATATTCTTGAGCCTTTCCCTCTGTTTTTCGTCCTTGACGAGCTTACCCAGCCTTTCTTCGAGCCTCAAAAATTCCGCCGCGCCCTCTTCAAACGACTTTTTCGACACTTCCTGCCTTACTATGATGTATCCGCGGGCCGCCCGCTGCATCCTCGCGGCGTTATACAGAAAGCCGTCTATTCCGGAGATTATCTCCCTCTTTTCCTCCGCCTCTACGCTGGCCTTGTGCACTGTCCTCAAAAAAGAATAGACTACAACGGACGCGATGATGAAAAGGATTATGGGCGCGGCGTATCCAAGCAGGATTCGGTATTTAAGCTTCATGTTTTTAAACATAACAACCTCCATTCGGGTTTAACCCGTTCCATCCCATAAACTCATGCCCCCTCGTCAACCACAAGTTCCTCTGATTGAAGGAGCATTGAAAGATTTATTATGGTCATGAACTTTCCGGCGTAGGGCGCCGCGCCCAAGACATATCTTTCGCCCTTGTCCTTTGCAGTCTGAGGCGGAGGCAACATGGCGCTTGGAGGCAGAAAAACGACATCGAATATGTCCTCTACCGCGGCCCCGGCATAAGTCCCGTCCAGCCCCGCGATCACGGCCTTCTTCATGCCGGCAATGTTTGCCGCAGGCATGCCGAGAACGCCTCTTATGTCAACCAAGGTTACGATATTGCCCCTGAGGTTCATGCTCCCCATGATATGAGGCGGGCAGCACGGCACAGGCGCAACGGCAGTTATGTCCGAGAACTCGGAGATAGTGGACATCTCGAACGCGAGGTATTCTCCCTCCATGCCGGCGACGGCAAGGGGGATAAGTCCGGCGGCCGCTGCCTCCCCGGCGGCTCTCATGAGTTTCAGCGCCCGCTCGCGGAAGACCCGCCTCTCAACAATGCCTGCATCAGGGCAGAATGCCGGATGCCATGACAAGGTCTTTTCCACCTCTGCCGGCCCCGGGGCCGCGGAGGCGACGCCATGTCCTGAAGACAAAAGGCCGGATATGTCGAGTATCATTATAAGGTCGTTCCCTGACTTCGCCTCCCCGAGGATGAAGCTTCCGCCCGATAGTTCGCCGTGCGCATACGGGGGAAGGGCTTCTATCTCCGAAGGCGGTATCTCCCTTACCTCTATGGCCTCGTTGGCAATGATGCCCGCCTGCGCGCCACCGGATGCCATGACCACCACAAGGTCATCCAGCTTATAAGGCTCTGCCTTGTGCCCGAACTTAATCCCTATGTCAATCACGGGCATGACCCTTCCGCGGAGGTTGAAGACCCCTGCTATGTATGGCGGGCACTCGTCAACAGGCGTAAGCTCGGGAAGCATCGTGGTCTCGACCACGGAAGCCGCGTCAACGCCGTAAAGCGAGCCTGAAAGCCTGAATATCAAATAGTATCCTTTGCCCATACTTTAAAATCCGGCCGCCCACTTGCTCAAGCTGATTCGAGGAGCCTGTTGACATATTTAACAAGCTCCCCTGCCAAAAGGCCTGAACATGCCTCGACCGCCTTTTCCTTTGGCAGTCCCTTCAGCGCATCGAGCGCGGCAAGCCGGTTCCTGCGCGCGGAATTTAAATCCCCTCCGCCCTCATACAGGGACGCAAGCTCCAGATAGGCCGCCGCATACATCGGGTCGAGGTATATGGCCTTTTTAAGCTCATCCTTCGCGAGGGTTAAATCGTTCTTTTCCTCGGCCACGATGGCGAGCATGTAGTGGGGGGATGGGCTCAACCTGTCCGCAACCGCCGCCTTCTTAAGATACGCCTCTGCCTCGTCGAGCCTGCCCTTGTTCGCGCAGGCCGCGCCCAAGACATACATGGCGCGGAAGAGGCCGGGATTGACGGTCAGCGCCTCCTTTGCCTTTTTTGCCGCGGCGTCATACGCGCCGCCTTCAAGGAGCGCCTCCGCCTCATCTGTAACCGCTTTGCCGTCGCCTGCTGAGACCGCCGGAGCCGCTGCCGCCCTCATTGCGCGAACCGGCGCGGCCCTTATTGCTGAAACCATCAGGCTGTCAAGCGTCTCTTCTTCAATGCTGCTGGCCACGCGGTGACGTTCATCGACGGTGACGCGGGAATTTTGCGCTATCGCGGCGTTCATATCAATGACCTGGTAAAAAATCATTCG